>QZKB01000108.1 GCA_003599415.1 Ignavibacteriales bacterium
AAATTGCGGCGGAGAAATTCCAAAGCGATGCTATCGACAAATTCGGGCTGGCCAAAGGGCTTGTTCAGATTGTTGATACTCCCTGACGAAAGTATTATAAATATTAATGGTGATAGCTATGAAAAAAATAATACTGGTTTCTTTAATAATAACAGCAGGCTTTTTTGCCCAGACTTTTAAAGTTGAAAAAGTCTCCGGTAGGGTCTCCGTTCAAAAAGGTACAAGCGAAGAATGGATAACAGTTAAAAAAGGTGTTACACTTGAAGCTAATGACTTTATTCAAACAGGCGATAAGTCTTCAGTTCAACTTCGAATCGGAAAAGATAAATTTATTCTGAAAAGCGCTTCAGCAATTATGCCAGGCAGCATCAGAAAGATTTCCCAGAATGATTTGCTTCTGGCTTTAACTGCGGAAGAAATTAAATCCCTGCCCAACGAGAAAAAAGATACGAAAACAAAATCTACTGCCGTGTACGGTTCAAAGTTAGACAAAAGCAATCCATCATTTTCAGCATCTGATATTGGAATTAAAAGACTTAACGGGGCCAGGCAGCTTGCCGAAAATGGTTTTATGGAATCATCCGTTATAGTTGCAAAGGAAACATTCAGGAAATATCCGGAGACCAAACTTTTTGTTAAGGAAAGAATTTATTTTGCCGGAGTACTTGAAAAACTTTCACTATATGAAGAAGCGTTGAAAGAATATAACCGGATTATTTCTTTGGATATGACAGCAAAAGAAAAATCTCTTGTTAATAAAAGAATTGATGAACTGAACAAAAAGCTGGAATAAAGATTTTTAACATCTTCTCTTTTTAATCAGATCAAATATTTTAGTTGCCGGTTTCAGCACGATAAAATATTCCATCCTACAGATATTCGCCATTATACTCCCCGGGCTATGCAGCATGAAAAATTTTTATTATTTTTCATCCGGATATTATTGTAATGTCATCTATAAATAATTGCCGGTATGTTTTTATATTCTTCATTAAATATAATTATGAATCTTATTCTTTCCCTGTCTCTAATCTCAATGCAGGGTAAGTGGGAAAAGAAAACGGTTACAGATGACGGGATTGTAATTTATACCAGGGAATATCCGGGCACAAATGTAAGAGAAATTAAAGCTGTCTGTAAAATAAAAGCTTCGCCTCTAAAAGTATTTAATGTAGTCTTAGACAGGAATACATTCAGCGATTTAAATAAATATCTTGTTGAGTATAAAAGGATCAGAACGGAAAAAGAAAATGTCTGGTATGTATATCAAAGAGTATCTGTACCATTGGTAAAGGACAGAGATTATACTCACCGGTATGAAGCCACAAGAGATACTGTAAAGAATAAATATTTTCTTACCTGGCAGATAGATAACAGGAATGGCCCGCCTCCTATAGAAGATGTTATCAGAATAGAAGTATCCAGGGGCAGATTAACCATCAGCCCTGATAAAAACGGAAATCATTCAATACTTATTTATCAGATGCTGTTTGATCCGGGCGGTTCAATTCCCAAATGGATAGTTAATTTGGCCAACAGGTATACACTTCCCAAAGTATTAAGAACAATACGGGAAAAAAGCCTTAACCAGCATTAGTAATTTCTGATGCAATCTTTTCGATATGTCTTTCGTCTGTTCCGCAGCATCCGCCAAGAATCTTAATTTTATATTTCAGGTGAAGTTCTTTAATATGCTCTGCAAATATAATCGGTTCTTCAGTATCAAGCTCGGCTGAACCGTCAAGCTCTTCCGGAGTTTTACATGAAGTGTTAGCCTGTATTCCCATCACTCTTTTATTTAATCCGGAATTTTGTTCAAGTGCTTTTATAAATACTGTCGGATGGATACAATTCACCATATAACAAACAGGATTAGGAAAAACAGACGAATCAATTTCATTTATTACGTCAATCAATGGTGTCCCGTCTAAAATATTTCCGTTTTCCCTGATTACAAAACTCAGAATGTATGGGAGACTTGTTTTACTCATCGCTACTGCGATTCCAATTGCTTCACTTAATGCCGGCAATGTTGATGCTTTCAGAAAATCCACACCGGCTTCAGCAAGGTTATTTAACTGCCAGCTATGAAATTCAAATGCCTCCTCTTTGCTTAATGCTTCGGCTGGATTATAAGCATCTCCCCTGCAGCTAATTAACCCGCCAATGTAAATCTTCGTTTTATATTCACCGTAACTCTTAACAATCTCATTCAGAAAAAGAAATGCATCTTTGTTTACATTCTTATTTACCAAACCGGCTTTAGCAATTCTCTCATTATTTGCCCTCCAGGTTGGTGTAAGCGTTATCATCGGAAGGTTGTGCCTTTTACCAATCTCTATGTATTGCCGGTAAATAGCTTCAAGTAGTTTCCTGCCGCTCTTATCATACAGCAAGGATGCGTTTCCAAGGTTTTCATCAAATTGAATTTCTTTATTCCTGCGAACTCTTTCTACCACAGAACCTTCGGTGAGAATGAAGGGATAATTATTTAATGCTTCTTCAAAATTCATATGTATAGTTGTTTGTTTATGTACATATAAAAATAAAAGCTTTCATTCACAATAAAAAGAATCTTATTTCTCAAAGACAATCGCTTATGAGCTTTTAGCGAAACCCCAAATTGAATTTATCGATTATCAATAAAATATTCTTGACTTTCGGCAAAAGTAAAATTATTTTGGCGGCTAGTAATTCCATATTATTAAAAGAAGACTATTAATCCGGAGGGGAAATGAAAATCGGTAGTAAGTTTAAAAGCAATTTGCTTAAGCATACTGTTAATTCAATCTGGTATGCCGGTTTAACTGTTGGGATATTTCTGCTTATTGCAGTTGTGGTTTTTAATTTTGCTGTGGTAACAAAATGGAATATAAAATTCCCAACAATAACCCTTCGGATGAATGAACATGCCTATAAGTTCAATAACCGATATCTGGAAATAAGAAGGTTAGATAAAATTACAGATCTCTATATTGGAAAAGAATTTTTCAAAGAAACTCTGAAAGACTTTTCTTCTCCTTTTGAGAGAAAAGCAAAAGAATCACTTTATAATATTGATTTCACTCCAATACGAGCATTGAACTGGGATACTCTGTTTCTAAAACTATCACCTCAAAGCTGGTTAGATTTTCAATTCACAGAACAATCCTTTACAAGAGAGAAAGTTAATTTGCTACCTGGTTTAATATATTATGAAACGCTTATTATCCCTCCTTTTTGGATTGGACTATCAACATATATAATTCTGACTATTTTCTTTTTACTTATAATATTATACAATACACGGAAAATTTCTCTTGATGCCTTAACAAATTCTGTCTTCACAAAAGAAAACGCAATCAGAATCAGATTCATTGCAATTTATATAATACTGGCAGAGTTTGTCAGAATCTTAATCTTTTACTGGATAAATAATTCTATTGCAAACATGCACCGCTTCTCATATCTCAAGGTTGATGAGCTCATTGGCTTTTATGGTCACTTCGATCTTACCTGGACGGATATTAATTACTGGCTTATCTTTGTTGGGATTATTCTCTTGCTCATTTCAGCAATACTTCAGTCGGGTTCATCTATAAAAGAAGAAAATGATCTGACGGTGTGAGGAAAAATGGCAATTATAATTAATCTTGATGTAATGATGGCAAAATGGAATATAAAGTTTCCAATTATAACCATGCAGCTTAACGATTACATCTACAAGTTCAATACAAAATACTTTGAAGTAAAAAGGTTAAATGAGATTATTAGTTCATATATGGGCAAAGAATTTTTCAGAGAGACATTAAAAAAATCATCGGTTCCGCTTTATAAGAATGCTAAAGAATCACTTTACAATATTAATCTTACAGTTCCTAAATCAACAAACCGGGACTCTATTGTTGGAAATCCACCCATAGAAGTTTGGATGCTGACGGACTTTCAACCAGATGATTTAACCAGGGAAAGAACCAATATATATCTTAGTGGAGTTAGATATGGAGTAATATACTATTTCACTTATTTTTACATTGGAATATCTTTAATGGCGGTACTAATAACTTGTTGCATATTACTAATCATATTTAACACAAGAAAAATATTTCTGACTATTTCTGATTACTCAGTTTTTACGAAAGAGAATGCCATCAGAATTAAATATATTGCCGTTTATATTTTGTTAATAGAATTTATACGCCTACTTGTTTCCTGGTGGTTCAAATACTCCTTTGATAAAGCCGCCATTTTTGACAGATATTATTCACTGATCTCGTGGACGGATATTAATTACTGGCTGTTTTTTGTTGGGGCAATTCTCTTGCTCATCTCAGCAATACTTCAGTCGGGTTCATCTATAAAAGAAGAAAATGATCTGACGGTGTGAGGGAAAATGGCAATTATAATTAATCTTGATGTAATGATGGCAAAAAGGAAAATTTCCTTAACAGATCTTTCTGAGAAAGTTGGTATATCAATGGCAAATCTATCCATACTGAAAACAGGCAAAGCAAAGGCGATACGCTTTTCTACGTTAGAATCAATCTGTAAAGTATTGGATTGTCAGCCGGGAGAGATAATTGAATTCTCACACGATAAGAAATAAAAAAACGCGGATTACAGAATAGTCTTTGTAATCCGCTTTAAAAATTTTATTCCAGGCTACCCACAACTTTTTCTACTTCTTCAAGAATCTCGCAGGATTTAACCACATCTTTCATTTTAGTATGATCAGGATAAAGCGGACGATCCTCATCAAGATGAGCGACATATTTTCTTACAACTTTCTTTGCGGTTGTAACGCCATAGCCATTAACGAAGTTGCGGAAATCCAGTGCCTGCGCCGCCGCGATGAATTCTATGCCAAGTACACCAAAAGCGTTATCCAGAATTTGTCTGTTCTTTATTGCAGTGTTCATTCCCATCGAAACAAAATCTTCCTGGTCTGCCGCAGCAGGAATTGACTGAATACTTGCCGGCATCGATAAAATTCTCTGTTCAACAATTAAGCTATCTGCAGTATACTGACTTAACATTAACCCGGAAAACATTCCGGCACCTTTGGTCAGAAAATCAGGCAGGCCGACACTTAAAGCTGGATTAAGCAGCCTGTTTAATCTTCTCTCTGATAAAACAGAAACCATTGTAACTGCGGCGCCAACCATATCCATTGGTAAGGAAACAGGGGTTCCCTGAAAATTTGCACCCGTTAAAGTTAATTTATATTCCGGCAGAAATATAGGGTTGTCTCCTACTCCGTTCAGTTCAATCTCTACCTGTTGCTTTGCAAATGCAACAGCATCATGAGCAGCACCAATTACCTGGGGTGTAGAACGCATTGAGTACGCATCCTGAACTTTCTGTTTTAATTTACCGGTAAGCAAATCACTTCCTTTAACACATGCAAGAATTGATTTAGCGCTGCGCATTGCACCTGCAAATCCTCTAAGCTGATGAAGCCTTACATCGTACGGTTTCATATTGGCCTGAAGAGCTTCAAGAGTCATGGCGCATGCAATCTCTGCCTGTTTCAGCCAGCGGTTAATATCATATAGATGAATTGCGCTCATCGCCGTTAAAAGATTGGAGCCGTTTATTGCAGCCAATCCATCTCTTGCCTGCAAACCTGGAATTGGAATGCCTGCTTTTTCCAAAGCAACTTTTCCGGGCAATCTTTCGTCGTTATAAAATGCTTCTCCTTCTCCCATCATAAGCAAAGCAATCTGGGACATTGGAGCTAAGTCTCCGCACGCGCCGACTGAACCTTTCTGACAAACTACAGGAGTAACACCTTTGTTAAGCATTTCAACAAGAGTTAAAGTTATTTCAGGCCGGCATCCCGAATTACCGTGTGCATGAACATTTATTCTTCCGGCCATTGCTCCGCGAACATATTCAACAGGTGCAGGATCACCGATTCCCGCAGCGTGATTGTATATTAAAAATTTCTGAAACTCTTTTACCTGTTCATCATTTAAAACCACTTCGGAAAATTCACCAATGCCCGTGTTTGTTCCGTACATAATTTCATGGGCTTTAATTTTATCTTCAAGCATCGCACGGCAGACTTTAATTCTTTCCAATGCTTCAGGATGAAGTTCTACTTTTTCATTGTGGCGGGCAATCTGAACAAGTTGTTCTACGGTAAGCTGTGAACCAGTAAGAATGACTGACATAAATATTTCTCCGTTTTTTAAGAGCTGCTTTTGGCAACCGTAATTATTTCCCTTGTGGGGATGTTTATTTCAATTTGATTTTGCTTTCAACTGAATTAAGGAGAAGATCGTTTTTAACTAATCCCAGGACATTCTGAACATCATCATACAAAATTCTGTCCTCGTTCATCGGGGCAACTACTTTTCTTATTTCTTTATAGGCTGCTTCTGTTCCCTGTCCGCATTTCAAAGGCTTATGGAATTCAACTCCCTGAGCACCGGTGAGTAATTCAATTGAAAGAACAGACTGCAGATTATTCATTATGCGGTAACATTTCTGTGAGGCAATTGAACCCATAGAGTTATGATCTTCCTGGTTTGCAGAAGTCGGAATAGAATCCACACTTGCAGGATGAGCAAGCACTTTATTTTCACTTACTAAACTTGCCGCGGTATATTGCGCAATCATCAAACCGGAATTGAGACCGCCTTTCTTTGCAAGAAAACGGGGCAGGCCGCTTAATGCACCGTTAACCATTCTTTCGGTTCTTCTTTCGGAAACATTCGCAAGTTCAGATAAGGCGATGCCCATAAAATCCATTGCGAGCGCCATTGGCTGACCATGAAAATTTCCGCCTTCAATATGTTCTTCTGTATCAGGAAAGATAAGCGGGTTATCATTGGCTGAATTTATTTCTATCTCAACACGCGAACAAACGTAATCAATAGCATCACGGGATGCGCCATGAATCTGAGGGATGCACCTCAGCGAATATGCATCCTGCACACGCAAATCATTTTCAATATGCGACTTACGGATTTCAGAACTCTTTATTAATGCCAATAGATTCCGGGCGGTAGTTATCTGTCCGTTATAAGGGCGAAGTTCATGAAGTTTAGAATCAAATGCTTTATCTGTTCCTCTCAAAGCTTCAAGTGAAAGAGCGGCGCTTATATCTGCAATCTTATTTAATTTTTTTGCACGTATACAAACATATGCCGCAAATGATGTCATCATCTGCGTTCCATTAATTAAAGCCAATCCTTCCTTTGCCCCCAGCTTTACCGGATTTAAATTAAATTTATTTAAAGCAACTTTAGCGGAATAAATTTTTTCATTTTTCCTTTTTCCATTTTCCATTAACCATCTTCCATCAACCATTATCCAACAACGTCCCTTTCCTATCATTGCAAGTACAAGATGAGAAAGCTGAACGAGATCTCCGCTTGAACCAACCGAACCCTGCGATGGAATGACAGGAATAACATTGTTATTCATCATATCAATTAAAAGCTGAGCCGTTGAAAGACGTATACCGGAATATCCTTTTGCAAGCGCATTAACACGAAGCAGCATCATTATCTTAACAATATGCGGCGGAAGAAATTCACCTGTACCCACTGCGTGACTAAGAATTAAATTCTCCTGTAGTTTCTCAAGATCTTCCGGAGAAATTTTTACATTGGCAAATTCGCCAAAGCCGGTGGTTACGCCATATATTACTTTATCTTCCTTTATCCATTTTTCAACAAGTGCGCGGGACTTGTTAATCCTTTTTTTTGCTTCCGGTGTAAGTTCAACTAATAAGTTGTTATTAAGGAAAAGTTCTATCTTTTTAAGTGAAAGAGAATTGCCGTCAATTTTCAGGATTTGTTTTTTCATCAATCATTCTTTTAATTTTATTTGATATGGCATTGTTTGCCCGAAATTTAATTAAAACTTTCTCGTCGTCATACTCAGTTGAAAGCACTTCTGCCATTGCATGAATTTTTGCGATTATCTTAGAGTCTTCAAATGCGAGTTCTGCTGTTTGCTCCCTGTGAGTCTCTTCCGTAATTTTCTGAAGTTTCTCTTTAAGTCTGCCAATGTTTATTCCTCTTGCGGCAGAAATAAAAATGCTGCCCGGATATTTTCTTAAGATATAATCCATCCTTTCCTTATCCTGAAGCGCGTCAACTTTGTTAAACACTTTTACGTTGGTTTTTCTTTCTGCGCCAAGCTCTTTCAAAGTCTGGTCCACAACAGCAATATGATCTTCAAAGAAAGGATGAGAAACATCAATTACATGAAGTATGATATCCGCTTCCCGTACTTCATTTAATGTACTTTTAAATGATGCCACAAGATGATGAGGAAGTTTACGGATGAATCCGACTGTATCACTCAGCAAAAGAGTCTGCTTGTTATCAAGCGGCAGGGAGCGGGTTGTTGAATCCAGAGTTGCAAATAATTTATTTTCCACAAGCACTTCAGAATCTGTTAGCAGGTTAAGCAATGTTGATTTTCCCGCGTTGGTATAACCGACAAGAGACGCTTTAATAAAATCCTTACGATGAGCAACTATTGTTAACCGCTGCGCCTCTATCTTTTCAAGTTTACCTTTTAAATGACTTATGCGGGTCCGGATCATTCTGCGGTCAGTCTCAATCTGTGTTTCACCGGGGCCTTTGGTACCGATACCACCATATTGTTTTGATAAGTGAGTCCATGCGCGCGTTAAACGCGGCAGCATATATTGAAGTTGTGCAAGTTCAACCTGAGTTTTTGCCTCCTTGGTTTTTGCATGGGAAGCAAAGATATCAAGTATCAATCCGCTCCGGTCTACAATCTTCCGGTTAATAAGATTCTCAAGATTTCTTGCCTGAATAGGATTGAGGTCATCATCAAATATTACGAGATCAATATTGTTCAGTTCAACAAGCTGTGCAATTTCTTCAGCTTTGCCTTTACCAATATAAAAAGCGGAATCAACCCTTGATCGATCCTGTATTATCTTGAATGCCGTTTCTGCACCGGCTGTTTGGGAAAGAAGCTCAAGCTCATCAAGATGTTCTTCAACAATTTCTCTTGAGTACTCATGGGTATTAAGCGAAATTAAAATTGCTTTTTCTATCGTCTTCTGATTTATCTCTAACATACATCCTTATAATTTGTTGAATTGTTTTATTGCTAAATTGTTTGCGGTTCATTTATACAATTTAACAATGTAACAGTTAATCAATTAAACTAAATCCTTTTTAGCGCTGCGCGCCACCATCATTTCAATTAAAGCCAGCACAAACGCTATTATTAAAAATATTTTCCACAACTCCGAACCAAAGCGCGCCTGCTGAATTTTTGCAAAGTAATTTTCATCAGGCTTAAGATTTACAACTGTACCTTTAAAATTAATTTTCTTCAGGTAATCGTCAAATTCATCCTTCTTTAACTTTTCTGTGTTTGATTCAAGCGGGTTAGTATTTATTGTAAAATTCATAAACTGCTTGTCGCCGGAAAATACCTTATAGATGCCGGTCTCAGCAGTATTCCTGTAATTAATATAATTCTGAGAGTTGAAATTATTGAGATTGACTGCTTCTTTAATTCCAGAAGGTTTTTGTATTGTAATCTGTGCCCCGGATATTTTTTGCAGATTTATATCCACCTCTTCACCGGCAATACCGGAAAGATTGGCGTTATCTTTTGCTGCAAGATAAAGAACTGATTTATAAATAAGCGGGACGAAAATTCCTTTTAAAGGAAAGTTACTCCAGCTTAAAACCGGCGATACAGAAAGTATAAAGATTTTCCCCTTTTCAATTTTATATTCTGCAAGAAAAGATGAATTATCAGATAGTGCAATAATATTGTTGCCGCTGCCCTGCGTGTTCTGTCTGTAGTAAAAATAAATTTCAGGAGACTCAATTTTTTTCTTTGTGCCTTTGGTGAACATTCCGGTAAAAACAGGATGCTCAAAATCCACCTGATCAAATATTGCCGTGCTTTTTCCGCTGTTAATGTTTCCGGCTGCTGAAACCAATGTATTTATCTGAAGTGCGCTGCAGCTGTTTTTAAATTGATTAAAATAACCGTTAGAGCCCGGCAATATAAGAATGCTTCCGCCCTCCTTGATATAGCTTTTAAGTTTATCTGCATACCCGGCAAAATTATCAGCAATAATAATTGTTGCATCGTAGCCGGAAAGGTTAACAGATTGAAGCTGCGCAATGTTTCTTGTATCTGTTTTAACAAAATTGTTTTCACTGCTTACCTGCAGCGGTAGCTCAACAAATTTCGCATCATTGGGATTTTCCGAAAGGATGAGAACATTAATTTGTTCCGGAATATTAAGACTAAGGTAGCCTTTGTTATCCTGGATTATATCATCATCTTCAATCTCAACCTGAGCATTGATAAAGCCGGAATGCTTCAAAATCGTTTCGAAGAGAATTTTTTTACTTTCATATTCTGCAAGGTTAATACTCTGCTGTGCGCTTCTTTCACCATTAATATAAAGCGAAGCAACAAGATTATTAACCGGCTGCTTTGAATAATTTTTAATCTGAGCATTAAAGCTTATCTGTTTATCCTTTTCGAATATCTGGTTGCCTGCCTCAAAAGTTTCAACCGCAATATTGTAGATTTCCTTTCCTGAAAAATCAAACGTATACATTTTAACCCTTTCATCAAGAAGCTGGCTCAGATCAGAAATGGTTTCGTCTCTTTCTGCCAAACGTGATTTCTGAAAATCCGTAAGCAGGTAAATTTCCTTATTAAAATTCTTTGAGCCCTCAAGAAGTCTTGCGGCTTCAAGCACTGCATAATGAAGCGTGCCGCTTACAGATGAAATTTCCAGCTCATCAATTGTTTTCTTTACTTCAGAAAGATTGTTGGTTAGTCTTAGCTGATTATTTAGACCGGCAGCAGGAATAATTGCAATCTCATCCCCATCCTGCAGTTCGCTAAGAATATTTTTTACTACCTGTTTTGCCCTGTTAAAGTATGAACCTTTCTCGTCCACGACAGACATGCTGAAAGTATTATCAATAATAAATACAGCAGTGGTTTTAGCAGATGAAGTTGTACCACCAATTGAAATTCCTTTAAGCGCCGGTCTTGCAAATGCACCGACAAGAAAAAGTATTATCAAAAAACGTAAGACCAGCAGCAGCCATTGTTTAAGTTTTACTTTGCGGATTTTATTCTTCTGCAGCTCTTTCAGAAAAGATAAAGTACTGAAGTCTATCTTCTTCAGCTTTCTTAAATTAAGAAGGTGAATAAGAACAGGAATTGCAGTAGCAATCAAACCAAATAGTACCGCGGGATTTAAGAACGTCATCTTTTATTTTTAATTACTTAATAAAAATTTATACTGAATCGGAGAAAGAGAGAACCAGGGAAACGGAGAATTACTTCATTCGCCGTTTCTCAGTATCACCACTTCCTCGTTTCATTATTCAACAGCCTGTTATAAATATCAATTACTTTATCTGTCAGAATTTCCACATCAAAATTTTCAACCGCACGTTTGCGTGATGCTTCTCCAAATTTCTTTCTTGTCTCCGGGGATTGAATGAGCATTTCAAGTTTATCCGCCATATCTTTACCGTTTTGTTTTTGGAAAAGATATGAAGTAACTCCGTTAACGGCAATATCTAAAACTCCATCAGAATCTGAGCATACCGACGGAATGCCCATTGAGAGCGCCTCGGCAAGAGCTATCCCAAATGCTTCCGAGTGTGAAGGGAAAGCAAAAATATCCATTGATGCCAAAACTTCCGGGGTATCTTTTCTGAACCCGGTAAAAATAATTTTATCTTCAATTCCGTATTCAGCAGTAAGGTTCTTAATCTTACCGGCATATTCATCTTCGCCGCGGCTGGGTTCACCAACAATCATAAATTTAAGATTCGGGTACTTGCCTGACAATTCTTTTGCTGCAAACAAAAATTCTTCATGCCCTTTGCCCCAGCTAAACCGTGCAAGCATTCCGATTACAATTTCATTTTTAGCAATTGAAAATTCATCTCTTACTTTATTCTTATTAACAACATCCGGATTAAATTTTTTTGTATCCACCCAGTTATGGAGTAATTCAATTTTACTTTCCGGCAAAGGACAAGTATCCACCAGATTTTTTTTGATTACCCGGCTTATTGCAAGTGCCAGTGTTACACGGTTATAAATCCACTGATGGAGTTTGTCTTTCTTTATTATAAATGATCCAACCTGCTTGGTCATCAGCAAAGGAATTTTACTTAAGGCAAGTTTTAATGCCGGCACAATTACCCACAAATCTTTTGAGGCTTGAGTATGCACTAAATCGAAAGAGCCTTTACTCAAAATCTTTTTAAGCTTTAAAATTTCAAGCGGATGAAAATAACCGGAGGCTTTAATTGTGTGAACTTTAAATCCAAGTTTTAACGCTTCGGTATGAATTCTTGATTCAGGAAAGCAGAGCAGTTCTGTTTCAACATTTCTTTTTAAAAGCTGAGATACTGCCTGAAGCGTGAACATTTCCATTCCACCCCAGCTTTTAGACAAACAGGAATAAAGGATTTTCAAACACCTCTCCTTCTAAAGGAGTCCATCGAACAAACCCTCTCCTGCAGGATGCAGATAATCCAAAAGAGAGAGCTTTTTAAACAAATCTGAAACAAGGTATTAATACTCAACTATAAAGCTTTTTCAACATTGCGTTCGGAAAATAATGGAGAAGAATTTCATCAAACTGGTAACCCATTTCGCCCATTACGGCAGCTCCTATCTGGCATAATCCTACTCCGTGTCCCCAGCCGGCACCAATCAATGTAAATTTAACGGGAACACCATCTTCAATATTTCCTTTTTCAACAACAAAAGCTGAACTGTAAAGATGAGATTTTGATAACCACTTCCTGATTTCAAGTTCTTTTCCAACGGTCAAAGTCTTTTTCGTTCCAACTATTTTCAATTTAATAAGACGCGCAGAATTTCCTCTTTCAACAGGAACAAGGTCAATAATCTGTCCGAAGTCTATTCCGCTTTTGCTCTTAATTAAATCTGCAAGCTCCTGTTGTGTATACTCAACTTTCCACCGGTAAAAATCTTTTGTCTTCTGGTCGAAATGAGGAAGTACCTGTGAAAGAATTCTTTCATCAGTTGTATTACAGAACGCCTGTGGATTTGACCGGATCCATTTTTCGGCATTCTGCTCTTCGGAAAAATCTGTGTTTGTATTTTCCATTTCAAATTTATAATCAATAACAGGAACAAGATAAGGATGTTTAACCGGTTCCCATACATTTTCAAATGCTTCGGTAATACCGCCGCAGGATTTATAATAGCGTGAATCGCAAATTTTATTATCATACCAAAGAACAATGCCCCTTGTTTCTTCAATTGCTTTTTTAACCACATCGGTATGAATTTTTGTTACACCCTGATAGCGCTGGCAATGGTCATCCGCACAAACATCAAAATGAGTGTGGTCTTCCCGGTCGTACCATTTAATCAATTCTTCTTCTGTTTCGTAAATTGTTTTATATTTTTCTTTTGATTTGCTTTTTTCAATTTGGGCAAGGAGCCAGCTTCTTGAAATTATCGAATGCGCTTTAAGAAGATTTATTGAGCAGCTTGAGCTCATCTCGGATGAGATTACGCTTGTAAGATAGGATTCAATCGGTATAATATTAACAGCGGTAATTTTGCCGTCTTCAATAAATAATCTTAACTGGCCAAGGAATCTCTGGTTTTCTTTCTGCTCCCAGTGAAACTGTACACCTATTACAACATCTCTTAAAAGAAATGATTCCGATTTGAAATTAGAAGGAGTAAAGACAACTTCGTCTTTGAAATTATAGTTTTTCTTTTCGCCCTCTATTACAATAGTATCCCCGTCCAAATAAGCTGAAAATTTTCCGCTGAAAGTTTTCTCCGAATCACGTGCAGTGTAATCGCCATAGAGATCAAAGCTTAATTTTTCTCTGCTTAAAATTCCAATAGTAATTGTAGGTTCTGTCATTTCTTTCTCAAATTATTTTAATTTCACCCACAATATAAAAAATAGCTCTTGAAGGTTGAAGCAGAAAATTAGTACCTGAGGATTAAATTCAGTTTTTTTCTAATTCAATCCAGTCTTTTACAAATTCCTGGTGGTTCAATGGTTTAAATTCTATGAACCTGTATTCTGCCAAACCTTTTTTCTTATACGGATCATCTTTAAAAAGATTTTCTGCGTATTCAACTGATTCTGCACGGGCAATTACTATTCCGCCTACACGCGGAACTTTAGGCCCCGACAATAAAATCAGATTCTTATCGTAAAGAGTTCTTAAAAAGGTTCTGTGCTCTAATGTAGTTTTTTCTATTTCTTCCAGTGGAACAGTATAAATAATTTCTATTATGAAATATTTCATGGTAAAACCTGTGATTTTTATCAGCCAAAAATAAATTTTGTTGACCACACTAACAAAAATATTTACCTTTGAGTCACGTTTTTCGGAAGTTCTTGACAAGGATGTAATTAATGACATTAGAAAATATAGTTTACTATTCTTTGATCGTATTTAGTTCTGTAACATTTGGGGTAGCTCTTATTGCTTTTTTGGTTTCCCGCAAGCGTAACAAAAAAAGTCATTCGCCCTCCAAATAGGAAAAACTATATTCTTTTTTATGCCCGCCTGTTTTCTCTTACTGTATTCTTAATTATATTGACCAAAGAAAAATAGTCTTGCCGCCGGTTTGATCATCAGAGGGGAAATTGGTTAGAGGGTTTATAATAATACTATTTTCCGTTTACCTTATTTACGGACAAACGCCGCCTCCAATAACTATAACCGAAATAATGTTTAATACTTCCGGTAACAATGAGTTTGTTGAATTGTACAATCTCAGCACAACAGAAAGCATTTCGCTTAAAGACTGGAAAATCAAATATTATACTTCATCCGCTGACGGCATTATTGGCTTGGATACCATCCTCATCCTGCAACCGCAAAGTTATGCCCTTATTCTTGAAGCCGATTATGATTATGCAAATGGAATTTATAATCAACTCATTCCGGCCGGAGCATTAGTATTAAGGATTGACAACAATTCATTCGGCACCTCCGGAATGGCCAACACAACAGACAGAACAATTTACTTATTAAATGAACTGAATGATACTGTTGATGTTTATACTTATTCGGCGGATAACAGTGCAGGATATTCCGATGAGAAAATCAATCTGAACAATGATAACTCGACGAGCAACTGGAAAAATTCAATTACATTAAACGGATCCCCCGGTTTCAGAAACACGGTTAGCCGGAAATTATATAATTTGCAATTGAGTTCTCTTACTATCAAACCGTTTAAACCAATTCAGAATGAAAACATTGAGATAGAAACCATAGTGAAAAATGCCGGAGCAGAGACTTGCGATAATTTTGAGGTTTTTATTTATAACGATATTAATTCTGATTCGCTTTTTACCGGTGATGAAGAAATATATAATCAGAAGATAAACACTTTAATCTCCGGGGATTCCATTTCGGTTAAAACAATCACGGCTAATTTAAACTCCGGCAGTTACAATTTAATCGCGGTCGTTGATTATGCAGCCGATGAAGATACTTCAAACAATATTAAATTCCTTAGGTTCACGGTTTATCCACCGCCAAATAATTTTAATGACGTTGTAATAAATGAAATAATGTATGCTCCTCTTACCGGTCAGGCGGAATGGATTGAGCTTTACAATAAAACTTTTTTGCCGGTTGATTTAACCGGCTGGGAAATTTATGATAACTCTTCACATTCAAACGTTGAAAACGAAGCGAAATATATTCCGCCGAATGGTTTTGTTATTCTTTGTAAAGACACACTAATCAAAAACTTTTTTAATGTTCCCTCTGAAATAATAATCTCCAAGCTTCCTTCATTTAATAATACCGGTGATGTTGTATGTATAAGAGATTCAACCGGATTGACAATTGACAGTCTTGAGTATCTTCCTACCTGGGGAGGAAGCACTGGCGGCAAATCCTTAGAGAGAATTTCGGTAGGCAATGAAAGTACTGATGAAACAAACTGGGCTTCATCTGAAAGTAAATTTAAAGCAACTCCGGGAAAAGTAAATTCGGTTACTCCTAAAAATTTTGATATCGGGATATCAGAGTTCAGGAATAAAACAGGTTACGGTATCATAGGGCAGCAAACCTCTCTTCAGATTAAAATAAAAAATTATGGTTTAACTGCAGTTGAATCATTTTTAATTAATTTCTATTCAGATTTAAATGCGGATTCAATTATACAAGCAAATGAATACCTTGACTTACTTGAAGGCAATAGTCTTTCAGCCAAAGACAGCATTACAATGATATTTACAACCGGCAACTTTGAAGCGGGAAGGAATTATTTCATAGCCGAAATAATTACAGAAAAAGATGAAGAAGAAGAGAATAACATTTCTTTCACATCTTTCAGCGGGGTAGTTCTTAATGAAACAAGAAATGATTTGATTATTAATGAAATCATGTATGCACCCACTTCTCCCGAACCGGAGTGGATTGAAATTTTTAACCGAAGCAATAAAATCATAAATATTTCAGGATACAAAATAGCCGATAACGCAGATACAATTTCTGTTATTACAAAGTCAATATCTCTGGCTCCGCAGAATTACTTTATCATTGCAAAAGACAGCTCTGTTCTCTCTTTCTACGATGTGAAATCAGGAATCTTCATAAGCAGTTTTCCTTCACTTAACAACACGGCAGATAAAATTATACTTCTTGATTCGCTTGACAGGGTTATTGATTCTCTTGAGTATTCTACAAGCTGGGGAGGAAGCGGTGGAAGAAGTCTTGAAAGAATTTCAGGTGAAATGAATCCGGCATTGCCGGAAACTTGGGGAACAAGCATAAGCACAGAAAGAGCTACACCCGGCAGAGATAATTCAATTACTGTTAAGACTTATGATCTTGCAATCTCCGAATTCAAAGCATCGGAAAAATATGGAATCACCGGGAAGCCAATAAAACTTACCGCAACAATAAAAAATGCCGGATTAACAGATTACTCTTATTTTCAACTTTACTTATATAATGATGTTAATTCGGATTCTGTTGCAAGCCAGGATGAATTGATTAAGACAGAAACCGTCGGAAGTTGTAATTCCGGCGATAGCATTTCATTTAATTTTAGTGTCAACGGATTAAGGCCGGGAAACAATTATTTTGTTTTAGTTTTAGATGCAGCAAACGATAATGATTCCTCAAATAATATTTCATTTACACAAATACAGGTTGTACAGCTAAACGAAGAAAGAAACGACATTGTAATTAATGAAATCATGTTCGCCCCTTCAACCGGTGAACCGGAATGGATTGAGCTATATAACCGCAGCAATAAATCAATAGAACTGAAAAATTATTTTATTGCAGATGCTTCGGATACGATTCAGGTTAATGATGAACCTCTGCTCTTCTCTCCGCACACTTATATTGTTATTGCGAAGGATAGCAGCATAAATTCAGTTTATAAAATCAACTCAACCATCATAATTTCGAACTTCCCTTCATTAAATAATTTAACAGATAAACTAATTCTTCTCGATTCACTTGAGCGTGTAATCGATTCGCTTTCATATTCAATTAAATGGGGAGGAACGAATGGTAAATCCCTTGAAAGAATTAGTGCGGATAGTTCGTCAATTGATTCATCCAATTGGAAATCCTGCACATACAAGGAACACGGTTCCCCGGGAAAAATAAATTCGGTAACACAAAAGAATAATGATGTCGTAGTGAAAGAGATTTTATTTACACCGGCAGAACCAATCATTGGTGAATCTGTCAGGATATCAGCTCTCATCAAAAATATTGGAAAGCAAAGCGCAGAATTTAATCTTTTATTGTTTGAGGATGACGACTTCGATTCTCTTGCAAATAATAACATTGAGACAACACCTTCTTACCAGCTGACGTCAGGTGATTCCCTGCTGTTTACTTTTAATTACGTACTTGAAAATATTAAAAGTGAAACAGCATTTGCTGTAAAAATCTTTTCTTTAGCAGACGAGGATACTTCAAATAATTATTTGTGGAGATCAATTTTTCCCGGTTATAATGCTTCTTCTGTACTTGTGAATGAAATTATGTACACTCCCGTTAATGGTGAGCCTGAATGGATTGAATTATATAATAACTCGCCGGATACAGTTGATCTGAAAGACTGGACCGTAAATGATATAATCACAACTCCCGTTACAGTTAAAATATCAAAACAAGAATTATCAATTCCTCCCAAAAAGTTTTTAGTTATCAGTAAAGATTCAACAATTGCTCTTTTTCATCGTAAGATTGAATCTGATATTGTTGTAGTTGCTCTGCCAGTTCTTAACAACGATGAAGACGGGATTGTTATTAAAGACAGCCGCGGAGCTACGATCGACTCCGTGCATTACTATAAATCTTACGGGGGCCAATCGGGTTATTCGCTTGAAAGAGTTTCTGTTGAGCAAAACTCTAACACATCCTCAAACTGGAGTTCTTCCGGGGATTTGGAATTAAGTACACCCGGAAGAATTAACAGTATCACACCTAAGAAATATGATTTATCTTTTGCTGCTATTTCTTCAGATCCCGAATTTCCTGTTGCAGGTGATAATGTAATACTAAAAGTAAAAGTTGGGAACAACGGCATTTACTCCGCCGCAGATTTTAAAATAAATTTCTACTTCAAATATGATTCGCTTGCGGTGTTTCAACACCTGGGCGAGTTAACCGGTTTGTCTATTGCCGCAGCAGATACAGTATGGTTTGCTTCGTCGGCCTCAATCATGAATCTTCAATCCGCACTTTATGTTAAAGCAGAAATCTTTTTACAGGCTGATGAAGACACACTGAACAATATTGGTCAGGACACTATCTTAATCGGCTCTTCTAAAAATGTTTTGCTTATAAACGAAATTATGTATGATCCCAACGCCGGTGAACCTGAATGGTTTGAGATTGTTAATGCCTCAGGTGAAGATCTAAATCTAAGAGAATGGAAAGCCGGAGATTTATCTCTGTTAAAAGAATTGGCCGTTATAAGTAAAAGTGATTTGATGCTTCAACCAAACGAGTTTCTTATAATTGCAAAAGATTCATCTCTTAACTTTGATTCAAACGAAGCTAATGTTATCTATCTCAACTTTGGTTCATTTGGAAATTCTGATGATGGAATTATTATTCACGATTTTCGTGATGCTCCTATTGATAGCGTAAAATATACTTCAAAATGGGGCGGACGAAAAGGGTTTTCAATTGAAAGGATTTCTTTACTCCACCAGACTAATGACAGCACGAACTGGATTACTTCAATAAGTAAAACCGGGAGCACCCCGGGAAAAACAAATTCTGTTTCTTCTTTAATTAATTACGAGCGGAATGATTTAGTTATAAACGAAATTATGTATGACCCGGCAGAGAATAATTCGGATTATATCGAATTTTATAATTTCAATAGTGATTCAATCGATATTGGCGGCTGGAAGATTGCAAAGTCCAATGATGACTATTTCGAAATATCAGAAAAAAGTTTTACTATTTATAAAGGAGAGTATTTTATTTGTGCCGCCGATTCATCTGTCTTTAACAACTACTCATGGTTAAAGAATTCAAACGTTGTAGTAAAGAACCAGTCTTCGCTCAGTCTGGCAAATGATGATGCTATCCTGGTTTTAAAGGATGCAAAAGGAAACACAATCGATTCAGTTTATTATTCACCCAAATGGCATAACAGGAACCTGGTTACAACTAAAAATAAATCTTTAGAAAGAATAAACCCCGGCATAAATATAAACGATCCGGACAATTGGAGCACGGCGGTTAATGCAGAAGGCGGAACGCCCGGTAAAGAGAACAGCATTTTCACTTCTAATCAAAAACTGGAGGAGAAAATTTCCGTGTCAACAAATCCTTTCTCACCTGATAATGACGGTTTTGAAGATTTCACAATCATCAATTATAATCTTAAGCAGACAACTGCGCAGGTAAGAATAAAAATTTACGACAGTCAGGGAAGACTTATGCGAACGTTGCTAAATAATCAGGCAAGCGGTTCAAAAGGTTCTGTTGTATTTGACGGTTTGAACGATGGCGGGCATCCGTTGAGAATTGGAATTTATATTATATTCATGGAAGCGCTGAATGAAAATTCCGGCGTTTTGGAAACAATGAAAACAGTTGTTGTTGTAGCAAGGAAGTTATAAACAGCCCATCCCAAACCCTTCCCAAAGGGAAGGGCTGTAATTTGGTATTTTAAACAGTGTAGATTTGTTCAAAATAACTATTAAAAGTCAGTCACATTAAAAGAAATTCGTTAAGAAATTATCCGTAGTGGAGCGTTAAACAGAAAAAGCTGTTTGACCCCGATGTAATCGGGGGAGTTCTTTTTCTGTAACGGAACGAAGGATAATTTTAGAATTTCTTTTATAGTGCATGTTTCTTTTGGTACTTTTCTTACGCTAAGAAAAGTACTTTGTTAAATTTATTATTTGCCTTAATACATGAGTGAATCATTGTACTCTTATTGTAAATTTAATTTATAAATTTTAGAAAGATCTCAATAATGAAAACATCTTTTATACTTTTATTCATTTTATCCTCTTCCATTTTTCCTCAACAGACAAATAAATTTTTATTTGTAATTCATGGCGGGGCGGGCACTATTACAAAGGGAAGCATAACCGCCGTAGAAGAACAATCATATAAAGAGAAACTTAAAGAAGCGCTTTTTGCAGGATATGAAATTCTTAAGAACAACGGCAGCAGTCTTGATGCTGTTGAAGCTGCAATAAAGATTATGGAAGACTCTCCCCTGTTTAACGCAGGTAAAGGTGCCGTATTCAACAATAAAGGCAAGAACGAACTGGATGCTTCAATTATGGATGGAAGAAATCTTAATGCAGGAGCAATTGCAGGCGTGCATCATATTAAAAATCCAATAAGTCTTGCTCGATTAGTGATGGAAAAATCTCAACACGTTTTACTAACGGGTGATGGTGCGGAAGAGTTTGCTTCTGCAAACGGAATTCAATTGGTGCCTGAAGATTATTTCTACACAGAAAAAAGATGGCAGCAACTGTTGAAGGCAAGAGAAGGAGATAAAAAAGATTCGATACCAAAAATCAATTATATTAATTCGGATTACAAATTCGGCACTGTTGGCGCAGTTGCATTGGATAAACATGGCAACCTTGCTGCCGGTACATCCACAGGCGGAATGACGAATAAAAAATTCGGCAGAGTCGGCGACTCGCCTATTATTGGAGCAGGCACTTATGCGGATAGTATCTGCGCTGTTTCCTGCACAGGGCACGGAGAATATTTTATTAAAAATGCTGTTGCTTACGATGTTTCTGCAAGAATGAAATACTGCGGCCATTCACTTGTTCAGGCAACTGAAGATATAATTCATAATGTGCTTGAGAAGCAGGGAGCAAAAGGCGGCTTGATTGCAATTGATAAAGATGGTAACTTAGCGATGCCGTTCAACACAACGGGAATGTACCGCGGTTACATTAAAGAAAACGGGAGCTGGGAAGTAAAAATTTACGGGGAATAAATTATGAAATTGTTTATTGTGTTTCTCATTTTTTCTATCTCTGGTCTTTGCTTATCACAAACCTACCCTGTAGAATTCAGAGTAAATATGAGTATACAATTAGCTTCGGGCAAATTCGATCCTGCCTTTGATAAAATTGTCGTTCGGGGCAACTTCCAGACAGATGCAGGTGATGTAGCCGATTGGTCAGGAACAATGTTCGAATGTAAAGACGCAGACAACGACAGCATTTATACTGTTACAATAAATCTTCCTTCCGCCAAAGCAGGTGCCTCATACGAGTATAAGTATATTATTATTAAAAATGGCGTGGATAATTGGGAAGGCATTTCCAACAGAACTTTTATACTAACTAGTCCCGTGCTGATATTATCGGTTGTCTTCTTTAACGATATTTCTAAAATGCCAAAGGAATTAACTATTACATTTGTTTGTAACATGGAGTATGAAATTGCTACAGGAAGATTTGATCTCGCTCATGATTCTCTTTTTGTTAGTGGAGACTTCAACGGGTGGACCAAAACAAATTTGATTGCCAATACGACCAATCCCACTTATTACTTTGCAGAGTTATATTTAACAACAGAAGTAGGACAAACCATTAACTATAAATTTGCTTATAAGAAAAACAACAATACAATCTGGGAAAACGATCCAAATAAAACATATACATTTAATTCCGACGATTATTTAAACGGCTGTGCTTTTATTGAAAGAGCTTTTAACAATATTTGCTGCTTTCCACAAAGCTGGCAGGGTAAAATAAAATTCACAGTAAATACTTCAAACGCCAAATCCTCAATAAACGGGAATAAATTTTCTTCGTTAGATAACGTTGTATTAACCGGCCTCTACAGTCCTTTAAGTTTTCCATCTCAGGGTTGGCCAAATGAGGATAGTAATAAAGTGATCTATTTAAATGATAATGGAACATTGGGAGATCTGATTGCAGGCGATGATGTCTGGTCAAGAGATATAAATTTTGAATTAGCAGGCAGATTGATTGCTTACAAATACGGCATCAATTTCGGCTTACCTTCAAACGAGGGAGGAAATGAAAATGAAGCCGCTTTAAATCTCTATCATAGTGTTTTAATTTCTTATAACCCTTACGCTCCTTTCAATGATGTTGAAAGTGGAGTAACAATAGATACTTTTGGTGTTATGGTAGAACAACCGCTTTACGATATTGTTTACACTGGAGTAAATGAAAATATTAATAAGCCATTAAACTTTTCTCTTTCCCAGAACTTTCCTAATCCGTTTAATCCTACAACAAAAATAAAATATTCTATACCCGTAGAGACGGGGCATTCCGCCGCAGGCGGATCGTCTCTACAACAGGTACTACTAAAAGTATATGATGTAATTGGCAATGAGGTAGCAGTACTTGTAAATGAAGAACAACCGACCGGTGAATATGAGGTTGAATTTTCCGCAAACAGATTATCAAGCGGTGTATATTTTTATCAGCTTACACAGGGAAGCAACATTATAATTAAGAAGATGGTTTTACTTAGGTAGTAAAATGATTTACTATAGCAACTATAGAATCATGCTCGAAGAATAAGCAGGTAATTCTTATGAGATTATTTTTTACGATTTGTTTGTTTCTATTTGCTATTACAATATTTCCTCAACAGCTAACGTTAACAAAGGAATCTCCGTCTCAACCTTTCGAATGGATGTGTATGGGTTCCTGGCCTACTAATGACTTAATTGGCAACACCACTGGTATTGCTGTTGATCCCGATGGTAAAGTTTGGGTTTGTGATTATTACGCTAAAGATAGTCTGCTTCAATCCGATAGCACATGGTTTAAAGTTCAATCAATTTTAATATTCAATCCCGATGGCACACCCGCAGTATTTTCACCAATCAGAATTGCTTCTGGTAATGGTATTCACGATACCTTATTGGTTGCCAGCCGTGGACTTCGTAAAGACATTGATGGAAATATCCTTTATGTAAATAACCTTCCCGGTATGTACCGCTTCAATTATAAAACCGGCGAAGCAATGAATTTTGTTTATTTAAACTTCGGACAGAATAATAATTATCCAACCACTCCGGCTATTGATAGTCTTGGAAATATTTACATTCAACCGGTTCTGCCGGGCGCATCAATATTAGAATATGACAAGAACTTTAATTTTGTACGGGCACTTTCTGAGATACCTACTGGATATGCAAGTACTTCAGTAATCTCCGGCGATGGAATGACTTATTACAAGTGCGACTATTCGAATAACGGAATTAAAATTTACCATCGTCAATCTGAGTTTGATCCGTTTATTCTTACAGATAGTTTAACCGGATTTAAAACTGAATCAGCAACGTGGTATCCTACTTCTTTTTACAAAGATAAAAATTATCTCTGGGTTAGTTCGGGCGCTACAGGATATGCTGATCCCGGTGTTTTCAATAATAATTATCAGTTATCATCAAATGCCTGGTATGCAATAGACCTTAAAACGAAAACTCTTAAAGATAGTTTGTTCTGGATATTAACTGGTGGCAATCCCGCATCAGAAAGACCGATGGCAATTGATTTTTCGCCCGATGGCTTGATAGCATATGCGGGATGTTTTGGGAACGATAATTTTCCACTCATTCAGAAATTCAATTTTGCATATCCTTCTTTTACTCCTGTGGTTTTTCAAGTAGATATGAACATACAACAACTTCTTGGTAATTTTAATCCTGCCACAGATAAAGTTGTTGTTCGGGGCAACTTCCAGACAGATGCAGGTGATGTAGCTGACTGGTCAGGCGCTTTATTCGAATGTAAAGATCCCGATAAAGATAAAATATATACTTACACTGTATTATTACCGTGGACAAAGGCGGGAACCACATACGAATATAAATATGTAATTATCAGGAACGGTGTGGATATCTGGGAAAACCTTTCCAATAGAACTTTTACATTTACTCTTCCCACCCAGATACTCAATATCGTATACTTTAACAATGTTGGCGTTGGTACTTCAATTAACTTGCATTTTGTCTGCAATATGGAATATGAAATATCCCAAGGAAGATTTGATCCGCAAAAGGATACATTATTTTTAAGCGGAGATTTTAACAATTGGATCACCAGTCGCGATATGATGCCCAATTCTTTCTCTTCACATTATTATGAAAAAGAATTTCAATATCCGATAGCTGCTACATCCACCATCAATTACAAATTTGGTTATAAGAAAAATGGAAATATTGTCTGGGAGGATGATCCGAATAAATCTTATACTATATCAGAGGATGACTCAAAGTGCGATTACGCATTAATATATAGAACCTTTAACAACCTGACTGATCCGGGACTTTATCCGGTGTATAATTTCACTATTAAATTTACTGTTAATATGGACAGCGCAAAAACCGGCTACGGCAATCCTTTTGGTAAAATTGAGAATGTTGTTCTTGCCGGTTCTGAATTGCCGCTGCAATGGCCTTCGTCCTGCTGGCCTGAATCAGATTACCAGAAAATTATTTCTCTTAGAGATGATGGAACCAACGGCGATCTAATTGCCGGCGATAATATCTGGAGTTATGATATTAGTTTTGATAAATATTCTAATCGTATTATTCAATACAGATACTCGGGTAATTTTGCCTGGCCGGGTTCAAGCTCGGGTTGTTTTAATAACGAAGCGTTTAATAATGAACGAGACTATAATCACTTTATTATTCTTCCGAACGACATAATAAGCGCAACGGTTCGGGATACGTTTGGAATTATGGGATACAAACCAGTATATGATTTAGTTACTGTTGATGTTAATGAATCAAGAATTAGAAATTACTCATTTTCGCTTGAGCAGAACTTTCCCAATCCGTTTAATCCTTCTACAACAATTAGCTATGAAATTGGTGAACCCGGTTTTGTTGCTCTTAAAATTTACAATACACTCGGACAGGAAGTTGAAACACTGGTAACTGAGTTTAAGCAAACAGGAAGCTATAATGCAGAATGGTCAGCTTCAAAAAATCATTTATCAAGCGGTATATATTTTTATCAGCTTACTCAGGGAAGCAACATAGTAATTAAGAAGATGATTCTATTAAGATAATGGGGATAAGAATAAAATTGCTTTGCTATTCTGTTTCCTTAAAATAAAGGTTTATCTGTGAAGAAAATTGTTCTAATGCTTTTGTTTTTAAACGCCTTATTATTTGCACAGGGATATATCTGTGCCGTTGGAGGCGGAAGCGAGGATTACAATGACTGGAGCGATAAACCTTACGGCTGGATTGTTCAAAAGGCAGACAGCGGAAAAATAATTATTCTCGGTGCAGGTAATGCAGAAGAATGGCTTCCGAATTACTTTAAATATCTTGGGGCAAAAGAAGCATATAACAAAAAAATATCAGACAAAACTACGGCAGATCAGCAATCCACTTACGATGAGATTATAACAGCAAAAGCAATTTTCATCCGTGGCGGTGATCAGTATGATTATATACGGTACTGGAACAACACCAAAACCGAAGAAGCAATTAAATATGTTTTTAACAACGGCGGAGTTGTAGCAGGCACAAGCGCAGGTGCAATGGTATTGGGTACAACAGATTTCACTGCAAAGTACGGTACAATCTCTTCAAGAGATGCACTCAGAAATCCCTACGACAATAAATTGGATTTAGATACGGCCTTCTTAAACCTTGTTCCGGATGTTTTATTTGATACTCACTTTATTGAACGGGGCAGGCTTGGTAGAATGCTTTGCTTCCTTAATAAACTCTGCGATTCAAATATTTATACAATAGGAGTAGGAATAGATGATATGACTGCACTATGCATAGATAAAGATAGAATTGGCGAAGTAATGGGAAGCGGGGCGGTTGCATTTTATTATTCTCTTGAAGGAGAAATCCATGGAATCGGATATGATATTAGCCGCAATTATTTTTCCGATCAGCTTACGGCAGGTTTCACTTATGATATGGCAAATATGAAAATTGTATCGATGCCGCCAACCGCTAAAATTATTGAATCTCCGAAAGTGGAAAAAGTAAAGCCATATGTGATTTTCAGTGGCTCTGATAATATTGCACAAAACCTGAATAATGGCTTCAAAGAATTTCCTTCTGCCAGCACACAGCCATTTCTTATTTTATATGATTCGCAAAGCAAAGCAATTGCAGATACTCTGTTAAAACTCTATTCGTTAGCAGATTCACTCCTTGTCTCAAAAGATTTGACTGACAATCAATATGCAGAAAATAAGATTAAAAGCTTTACGAAATTTGTTTTCATAGCTTCAGATTTTTCCTCATACACTTCTCTGATTGATACCAGTGCCTCCATAAGCAAAGTTCTGCATGCGGAAATTTCCAAAGATGAAACCGTTTGTTATTTCTGGGGAAGTGCATCAAAACTTATCGGAGAATATTTTGTTGATAACACCGATAAAGACGGGCTTGCATCTTACCATGGACAGATGACTATAAGGAAAGGGTTAAATCTTCTTGACGATTTTATTTTCCAGCCGATGGTTTGGCAAAACGACGACTTGCTTGAAAACAGAGTATCAGCATTACTGTACGGAATGATGCGGAACAGAAAACCCCTGGGGATATTTCTTACTGATGATCAGTACCTGAAAACGGATTCTTATAAAATGACTTTATACAGAGGCTTTGATATTCCTTTCATAATTGTAAATGCATGCAATACTACTATTGTCGATTCATCAGTCTATAAAGCAGGAAGCGGTTACCGATCAAGACAGGTTGTGGCTATGAACAATTTGCGTTATGGCTTATGCAACCGGGCGCAGAGCAATTACAGTTTTCATTGGGGAGAGTGGGACTTAAGTGATGCTGTTGAAGGAAACACAACAGATAATCCCTCTTTCGTGCTTGCAAATAATTATCCCAATCCTTTTAATTCCCAGACAGTAATAAGTTATTACATATCCAAAGCGGGTAATGTTAAATTAACCGTGCATGATGTTTTGGGAAAAGAAATTCTAAAACGAAATATTGGTTTTCAACCGGTGGGATCTTATAAGTATATTTTTAATGCGGAAGATTCCACAAGTAAAATTCTGCCAAGCGGTGTTTATCTTTTCAGGCTTGAAACGGGTTCTTATTCCTTAACTAAAAAGATGCTGCTTTTAAAATAACTGCCGGGTAATCCAAAATTATTAGATTACCCGTGCATATGTACTTTCAATTACTTAACTGCATCGCAGTCAAATGGAATATTTTTTAATCCTATTCCGTATACTTCCGTTACCCCATATTTATTTCCACCCTGATACTCCTGTGTAAAAGATATATCTGTTAATCTGCAGGTGCCGTCGTTCTTTTTCAGTATAACATTAGTATTAATTTCTCTTCGCAAAATATTTCCAAGCAGATCTCTTATAATTCTCCAGTCCTCTTCGACTATTACAATTTTAACCGGAGATTCATTTTGCCATCCCTGTTTTTTAATTGCTTTAATCATAGAATCTTCAAGTTTAGAATCTTTCTTAAGGGCCTCGGGAAGTTTTTTTAGTTTTGCTGCAACCTGTTCCCCTGATTTATTCAGGGTAAAAGATCCTTCTGCAAATTTCTTAAGACACTGATCACCATCACCACCATAAAATTCAAATTTAAATTCGTGCATGCCATCACTAAGTCCTTTTACCAGCTCAGCCCACTTCTCCGGAACCCCGCCATTAACATCATCCGGATTATCCCCTGCTGACAAATTGAGGTTGATCTGGGCTGTAGTCCAGGTACTTCCTCCGGGAAAATAATTTTGATTTATAAATCCTTTATCAATACCATCTGCATATACTTTTAAGCGAAAATTGGAATTATTATTAAAACAATTCTCGCCTTGTTCTTCTGAAAGTCGTGGAAGACTTTTTTCTAAAAACACTCTTCCATACAATGGATCAGAGATATCAAAAGTGGTTTCATATTTAACCTGATCTTGCATATCCTTTTTGATTCTCTCTTTTGCCCAGAGAATTTTACCAACATTTTTACGATGTGTTTCGCCTGTCATTCCCTGATCTTGCGAAAAGATATTTGTAACAAGAAGCCCAATAAAAAGGAACAATATTTTCTTCACGATTACCTCCTTAGAATTATTAGTTATGGCGGAATTTTTCAGGAGGATTTTATAAAGATTTTATTCTATAGTCAAGCAATTTTTCTTTTTGACTGAAAATTTTTCTTTAATTTTATGTTCAAGGAATCACCGATTAAAAAACCAGTTAAACAGGAATAAAATGAAATCACCAATCGTATTAATAAAAAATATCGGAATGTTTTTACTTCTGTTGCTTTTAAATTATTCGCCCGCCTTCGCGCAGGAACTGCAAACACCGCTTGAAATATCCTCATTCACAAAACTTTCTTCGTACGATGGGATAATTGCCTTTATTAATGAAGCAGCCAGGGTGAATAAGAACATCAAAATTGATTTCATCGGTGAATCATCCGAGGGACGAAAAATTCCTGCTCTCAAAATTTCAAATAGAGAATTCGGAAAAGACAAAAGTAAAATCAAAGTTCTTATTTTTGCACAGCAACATGGAAACGAACCATCCGGAAAGGAAGGAGCGCTTTTATTAATAAAAGATTTTGCCGAAGGAAAGCTCAACAAATTATTAAAAAGGATCGATCTCATTCTTATTCCGCAGATGAATGCCGATGGCGGAGAAATGAATAAACGTTACAACGGACAAGGTTTAGACCTTAACAGAAATCATCTTATTCTGACGGCACCTGAAACTCGGGCGTTGCACAATTTATTTAATCAGTATCTTCCGGAAGCAACTTTGGACGTACATGAATATTATCCTTATGGTGAGGAATGGATTAAGTTTGGTGCTCGCAAAAATAATGATGAGCAGATTGGCAGTGTCACCAACATAAACGTTTCTTCAATAATTAAAAAACTGCAAAGAGAAGTTTTTATTCCTTACATAAAAGAACATTTGAAGAAAAACGGATTTAGTTGTTTCGAATATATTCCGGGTGGTGTTCCTGAAAAAGAATATATCCGCTTAAGCACTTTTGATATTAACGACGGCAGACAAAGTTTCGGAAGTATGAATTCCTTCTCGATGATTTTCGAAGGGAAGAACGGAAGAGATTCAATCGATAATATTAAACATCGCGCATTAAGCAGATACACAACACTCAAAGGGTATCTGCAATTTATTTATGATAACAAAGACAAAATTAAAAATTTAGTAAGCGTCGAAAGAAAAAAATTAATTAACGCAAAACCCGGTGACCCTGTTGCTATCCAAATGAATCACTTCAAAGACGGCAGCAAACTTACCTTGACAATGCAGTCAACATATTCAAATAAAGATACACTTGTTACAATTGAAAATTATCGTCCGTTAGTAAAGCCAATCTTGGAAGTAGATCGGCCGGTTGGTTATCTTATTCCTAAAGTTTCTAATGAACTTGTTGAATGGATGAAGCGGCAGAATTTTACATTCTCACCTTTTGATTCAAAGGAAAAAATGAAAGTAGAACAATATCTTATCACTAAAGTTGATTCCATTGATTTTGAAGGCGACATGGTTATTAATCCAACTGTGGAGAAAAAAGTAATCGCTTTAACAAATGCTTCTGATTACTGCTTCATACCAACGAATCAATTAGCAGGAAATATAATTGTGCAGGCGCTTGAACCGCAATCAATGATCAGACTGGCAACATATAAAATGTTTGAACATCTTGTTCGTGTAAATGAAAATTATCCTATACTTCGGATTGTGAAATAAATATCTAAATATTCTCATTCATTTAGGAGAACCAATGTTAGAAAAATTTGAACGTATTCACCTTGCAAATCTTCCTACTCCGCTTGAAGATGCGCCGCGCTTTGCAAATGAAACAGGATTATCAAAACTTCTTTTTAAGAGAGACGACTTAACCGGTCTTGCCGGCGGAGGAAATAAAGCAAGAAAACTGGAATTCGATTTTGTTAATATCATTAAAGGTGGATATGACGTTGTTATTACAACGGGAGGAGTACAATCCAACCACGCACGAATGACGGCTGCTGCAGCACGAAAATTAAATCTTGATATTAAACTTGTTCTGGGTGGAGCAGACTTTAAAAAATGCCAAGGTAATCTTTTGCTTGATGTTCTGTTTGATGCTGAGATCCGCTTCCTTATTGACGACGATGAAAATGATCACTTAAATGCTGCAATGGAAAAATGGGCAGATGAATTAAGGGAACAGGGACGCAAGCCTTACGTTATTCCGATTGGAGGAAGTACCGGCCTGGCTGCATTGGGTTATGTTAACGCGATGAAAGAATTATCTGAACAGTTCGGGCAGGGTAAAGTTCAGGTTGTTTTAACCGTTGGATCCTGCGGAACATTCGCCGGAGTAATTCTTGGTGCAAAATTATTTATGCCCAACGCAAGGATTATCGGAGTAAGCGTTTCAAGAACGGCAGAAGCAATTAAAACAAGAACACTCGAGTTAATTAAAGAAAGTAAAAACCTGCTTGAAGTAAATCCTGAAATTAAATTGGACGACATAGAAATTTACGAAGACTACCGGGGCACATACGGAATACCGACAGAAGCCGGGAAAAAAGCAGTAATAGATTGTGCGAGAGCAGAAGGAATAATTCTGGATTTGGTTTATACGGGAAAAGCAATGTCCGGTTTAATTGATCTTGCAAACAAAGGTAAAATTGACAAAAACGTTCCGGTAATTTTTGTTCATACAGGCGGCTTCCCGTCAATCTTTTCTTTTGCAGATGAGTTTAATGATATGGCTAAGATTACCAAAATGTAAATCAACAGAGGATGAAAATGTTTTTATCAAAGCGTCTTTGTTTTGTAATATTATTCTTATTAACGAGCTTCCAGATTCATCCGCAGGAAAAAGATTTTTCTGTTCGGACCTTCATTCAAATACTGAATGATAAAAATCTAAGTGATGAAGAACGGGAGAAAGCCGTTGATAATCTTGAATCAATTAAAGCAACAGATAAAGAAACTATTGCAGCTTTGATTAATTGTCTCTCAGATAAAAATCCTTTCCTTGTTGGAAGGGCCGTAAAAGCATTAACTAAGATTGGAAAACCGGCAATTGAAAATCTTGTTTCTGCTTTACAGAATGAAGATGAAAGTATAAGATGGGGTGCATCAATTGTATTTAGTAAACTTGGTAAAGAAGCTTCTCCTGCACTTCCCTATTTAATTGAAGCGTTAAAAGATAAAAATGAAAACATAAGATATTGCTCGGCTATAGCGTTGGGTAATTTAGAAACCGTCTCATCGCCTGCCGTAATTGAAATTCAAAAGCTGCTGTTCGACAGTGATGATGATGTTAGATGGGCAGCTCATTTTTCTTTAAATAAAATTGAAAAGAAGGCTCTTCATTATCCGGTTGATTTGGCGGCAAAGATTTCTGCAGTGGATAGTCTTACTCCTGTTTTGATGAAGGAGTTAAAAGTACCCGGTGTTTCTGTTTCAATTATTTCTGATTATAAGCTAGTCTCTTCGAAACAATTTGGTTTAGCAAATGTGAACGAAAAGATTCCCGTAACAAGCGAATCGGTGTTCGAAGCCTGTTCAATGACAAAACCAATGTTTGCATACGTAGCCCTGAAGCTTGTTGATGAAGGAAAACTTGATCTTGATAAGCCGCTTTATAATTATCTTGAAGAAAAATTTATCTGTGAAAATAATTATGATAAATTAATTACGGCAAGAATGATTCTTTCTCACTCAAGCGGTTTACCAAACTGGCGCAAAGGTGAAGAAGAAAGAGAAGGGCCAATACCAATTTATTTTAAGCCCGGAACTCAGTTCAGTTATTCCGGTGAAGGCATGTTTTATCTGCAAAGAGTAATTGAAAAGATAACCGGCGAATCTCTTAATGCTTTGTCTAGAAGAATTCTGTTCGTTCCGCTTGGATTAACACATACAAGTTTCGTATGGACGAATGAGATCGATTCTTTTATTTCCGCCGGACACGATACGGCAGGAAATTATTTAACCAGATCAAAATATACTCATGCTAATTCCGCGTACACACTTTACACTACTCCGGAAGAGTACGCAAAATTTCTTGTTGAAATAATGAGACCAGGCAGAAATGAAAATTCTTCTTTATCTGAAAAGATGAAAGAAGAAATGATTACTCCGCAAGTTGGAGTATATGTTAGAGAGCCAATTGACAGGCCTGGCAATGCACTTGGTTTGTCAGTCAGTTGGGGATTAGGCTGGGCAATTGATTCCACGGCTTCCGGAAAAATCATTTATCACAGCGGGGCAAACAGAACAGGATTCAGATGCTACAGCCAGTTCAATCCTGCCAAAGGAAGCGGAATAGTTATAATGACAAACGGATTGAACGGAAGCGATTTATGGCGGAGAATAATCAGCAATATCGGAGATCTATAAAAGCCCATCCAACCCCTGCCTTGCCGGCAGGCAGGCTTCCCCAAGGGAAGGGCTTTTTAAAAAGTATTGGTCTTAACTCTGTAAACTTCTCTTCCTCCAAAAATAGTATGCAGAACTTTTGCTTTACTTATTTCATTAACCGGAATATCAAACAGGTTTTTATCCAGGACAATCATATCTGCGCTTTTACCAACTTCAATTGAGCCGGTTTCTTTTTCAAGAAAGTTTGCATACGCGCCGTTTATTGTAAAGCTTTTAATCATTTGCTCAAGAGTTACCCGTTCTTCCGGCCAAAGAACCTCATCCGGATCATTTATATCCAATTTGCTTCTTGTAATTCCGCTCTGTATTGCATTTAAAGGATTGCACGGAATTGTTACGGCATAATCACTTCCAGATGCAACAACAACTCCTGCATCAAAAAAGCTTTTCATCGGATACTCCTCGTCGGCCCGTTTCTGCCCCAGATATGGCAGTTGAATTTTATAATAGTAATCATCTTTTGAAAACCAGTATGGCTGCGGAAGAGCAACAACACCCAGCTCTTTAAATCGTTTAATATCCTTTTGATCTACAAGCTGTAAATGTGTAATTGAATTTCTTGAATCCCTTTTACCATTTTTAGAAGCGGCATATTCAAAGGCATCAAGTATAACGGATGTAGCAGCATCACCAATTGAATGGACATGAATCTGAAATTTATTTTTATCAAGCTCAGAACATATTTCATTCAGCTTATCTGTTTTCCACAAATATTCTCCATATGATTCCGATAAATGTTTATAAGGCTCTTTAAGATAAGCTGTGCTGCCTTCAACTACGCCGTCAATAAATATTTTTGCAGAGTTGATGCGGAATAATTTTCCTTTGACTTTTTCTCTGTTTCTAATTATTGGCTTAACCTGGTCTAAATCTTTTTCGGGATCAACATATAATGATGCGCAGAAATGCATAGATAATTTATTCTGCTCATCAAGATTCCTATACGCATTAAAGTCATTTCCATCAACATCAACTGAAGCGTCATGCGAAGTTGTAATTCCAAATGAAGCAGCCATTTGCTGATAATACAGAATTGCTTCTTCAAGCTGCTCAACTGTATAATCAGGAAACAAATGGTTCACAAGGTCAGAGGCATTTTCTCTTAATGTACCGGTTGGCTCTCCTGTTTTTGGATCACGTTCAATTACACCACCTTCGGGATCTTTGGTGTCTTTGGTTATCCCGGCAAGTTCAAGTGTTTTTGAATTCACCCATTTTGCATGTCCTCCGTCATCAGAAATTAATACAGGTATATCTCTAACTACTTCATCTATAATTTTTTTATCGGGACCTGTCTTTCCAAATAAAGTGTTTACCCAGCCCCGGCCTTTAATAAACTTATCATTCGGATGAGTGTCTGCAAAATCTTTTATTGCTTTCTGATATTCTTTAACTGATTTCAGTCTATTCAGCATAACATCATAAAGCTGATGAGCTGCCCCGTAAGCCGGATGGCAATGGCTGTCTATAAATCCCGGCAAAACTAATTTCTTTTTCAGGTCAATTACTTCTGTTAATTTGCCGATATACTTTTCAACATCAGTATCCTTGCCTACAAAAATTATTTTGCCATTTTTAACTGCAACTGCTTCAGCAATAGTATTAAGGCCATCAACAGTATAGATGTATCCATTCTTTAAAACAAGATCGGCAATATTTGAGTTGTTACCGCAGCAGGTAAACAAAAAAGCTGAAAGGAGAATAACGAAATAATTTATAAGAGATTTTTTCATGCTGACTTGCCTTTTAATTCTTCTAAATAAAACCCCGGTTAAAACCGGGGGCTATTTAAAAAATATAAGAAATAAAACCAATCACATTTTAAATGCTTCTTTGAAGACTGTAACATTATCTAACCTGTCCTGAATAACTTCTACTCCGATTCCCGGTTTTGTCGGGACAATCATTGTTCCATCAGGTTCAACTTCAAACGCAGGATGAACAATATCTTCTTTATAATAACGTTTACTTGCGGAAATATCTCCGGGCAAGGTAAAGTTTGGTAATGAAGCAAGCGCAACATTTCCAGCACGGCCTATGCCTGATTCAAGCATTCCTCCATGCCAAACAGGAATATTGTGTGCAGCGCAATAATCATGAATTAATTTTGATTCTGTAAAGCCACCAACTCTTCCCGGTTTTATATTAATAATTTTACAGCTATTCAATTCAATTGCAGCTCTTGCATCTGCCAGGGAATGGATGCTTTCATCAAGACAGATTGCTGTCTTCAATTCCTTCTGCAGTTTTGAGTGATCGAAAATATCATCATAGCTTAGCGGCTGCTCAATCAACAACAAATTATAATCATCCATTTGTTTAAAAAGATTTATATCATCAAGCGAATATGCGGAGTTGGCATCAACCTGGAGAAGTATATCCGGAAATTCTTTTCTAATTGCTTTTACAAATTCAATATCTTCACCCGGAGCAATTTTAATTTTAATTCTCTTATAACCTTCTTTAAGGTATCCTTCTATTTTCTTTAAAAGGATTTCCGCGGATGGTTGAATGCCAATGCTTACCCCAACATCAATTCTATCTCTTGTTCCTTCAAGCATTTTTGAGAGTGAAATATTTTTCTGCTTTGCAAACAAATCCCACAGTGCCGATTCCAATCCTGCCTTTGCCATCATATGTCCGCGCACGCGGGCGCCAAGAGCAATAGCCTCATCAACATTTGCAATATCTTTACCTAAAATTTCCGGAATAATAAATTCCTTAAGGACGTGCCATGCTGTTTGTACTGTTTCATAAGAATAGAACGGAGTTCCTTCTGCAACAGATTCTCCCCAGCCGGTAATGCCTTCGGAATCAACTTTAACTATAATGTGTTCTTCATGAGTTTCCACACCCATTGAAGTAACAAACGGGGCAACAAGTTCAAGTTTAACATGACGAAGTTCGATTTTTTCAATTTTCATTATTCACCTTTTTAAAATGTGGAGTATAGATTTTCAGGGAGAATTTGTTGTGCAAATTACTATTTTGTTTTCAAACTGTCGTTAAAAATTTCTCCCTCGTGTAAAGCTTCACACATCCATATTCAAAAATAAAAGTTCCCCAAAAGTTTGAGAATTTTTTATGTTAAATAACACTTGCTTGTTCTTGACAGCAGTAATAGTTTCATCATTGGAAAAACATTCTTTAAACCAAAGAAAGGATAAAGATGAAACAGCTATACAAAGCAATACTTCTCATTCTATTTATCCTGTTATCATCGCTTAATATTTTAAATGCAGCAAGCGCCAAGATTACAGGACGTATAATAGACAAACAAACCGGCGAACCTATTCCATCTGCTAACATCGTAATAACGCATGCGATACTGCCTAACGGAACGGAGACGTCGCTTAATTCACCCCTTGGCGCAGCAGCAGATGTAGACGGTTATTATTTTATATTAAACGTTCCGCCGGGAAGATATATTCTTAAAGCAAGCAGTATTGGTTATGCTAATCTCATACAAAGAGATGTTGTTGTTGATATTGACCGCACAATTGTTTTGAACTTTGAAATGTCATCAACTGCAATTGAAGTTAATCAGGTTGTAATTACTGCCAAAAGAGAAATTATTAAGCAGGACGTTTCTGCAACCCAGGAAGTAATAGCAATCCAGAGATTAGAGCAGATGCCCGTACTAAGAGTTGATGAGTTTATTGGTAAAGTAAAGGGTGTTGAACTTATAAGCGGCGAACAGGGTAACGGTTTAAGTGTTCGCGGTGGTTCAATAAGAGAAACGGATGTCAGACTTGATGGTATTTCTCTTCAGGATCCGAGAACAGAAAATTCATATATCGCATTAAACTCTACTACTGTTCAGGAAATACAAATTTTAACAGGCGGTTTCCAGGCTAAATATGGTGGAATCAGATCTGGACTTTTAAATGTTGTAACCAAAGAAGGAAACCGCGATAAATATCAGATTAGCATTAAAACTGATATTGCCCCTGCTAATCAGAAAAGATTCTTCGGTACAAATCCGTACAGCAATGACTCATGGATTTACAGAGTTTTTGCAGATACCTCTGCAAGCGGTTACGCATTCAGAGGTGTGCCCAAAGGTGATACTACCGTACCTTATGAATTCAGAGGCTTTAAAGGATGGGGCGGTAAAACTTCAAGGTCCGGGGTTACCGCATTGGACTCAATACAAAATTGGGAATTATGGAAACTCCAGCACCCGCAATATGAATTCCAGAACAAAGTTGATTACTACATAGAAGGAAGTATAAGCGGTCCTGTTCCCGGAGATTTTATTCCTATCTGGAATGAATTTTCCGAACGGACAACTTTTATGTTCGGAGGTAAATATGAAAACTCACAATTCGCATTCCCGATAGGACCACGCGATCATTATGAGGATTGGAACGCTCAATTGAAATTAACTACTATCCTTCCTAACAGTATGAAGTTATCCGTTAACGGTATGATTGCAAAAATTAAATCTCTTACCGCAGGCAGAAACACTACTTATGGCGGAGCTTTGCAGGATTACTCACAGAGTTTTGCTTATTTAAACAATACACCTTCTTCAGTATCGGCACAGGGTGCTTTACTTGGAGGTTCAAGTTACAGGCAATTATTTAACATAAGCAGGTTACAATTCTACGATCAGCAGTATGCTGTTGGCGGCGCAAAATTTACTCATACACTCAATTCAAAAATGTTTTATACTCTTGATTTCCAGGTTGGATATACAGACCAAACGCTTCATCCATTCAGCATGGACACAACCGGTAGAAAAAATTTAGTTTCCTTTTACAGCGCCAAAGCTAAAAGAAACTATTATTTTACCGTTCCAATTTATGGAACACCGAACGGTTCTACCAATCTGCAGCCTGACGTAACAAATGATTTTGATATATTCGGCGGCATCCAAAGAATTGATTCATCTTATTCTTATGTTTACCAGTTGAAGGGCGATTTTACAGCACAGATTGGAAGACATCACCAGTTTGAAGCAGGTTTTTCTGCCAAGCTTCAGGACATCTTTGTCTATGCCGGAACATGGCTTCAGACTCAGCTTTCTTACACTCCAAATACATGGCAATATTATAAAGCAAAACCAATAGAGATTGGTTTATATGCCCAGGATAAGCTTGAGTTCGAAGGATTAATTCTTAATGGCGGTTTAAGGCTGGACTATCTTAATCCAAATAAAGAAGGTTTCGCAACCGGTTTTCCTACCGATGAAGATTACGCAAAACTATACAACGAAACCTACATAAACTTACCCGGCGCAGAAATGAGCTACGAACGATGGGTTGCATGGAGACAATTAATCGATTCGCCATATGGCTGGCCGAGAACAGAGAACAGAGTACAAATTTATTTATCTCCAAGATTAGGCGTTTCATTCCCTATTACAGAAAAAAGCAAAATGTATTTTAACTATGGACATTTCTACCAGAGACCACCGATTTCATTTATGTACAATACCTATTTGAATCCTGGCAGCGTTACTGTTCCTACTCCGGGTCTTGATATGGCAAGAACTGTTTCATACGAATTCGGCTACGAACAAATATTCCTTGAAGAGTTTCTCATAAATGTTACCGCTTATTACAAGGACGTAAGCAATGAACCTCTTGCAAGAACTTATATTAATTATTATCACGATAATCTTGTTACACAATACTATCCTGATGCTTACAAAGATATTCGGGGAGTAGAGGTTAGATTGGAAAAATCGATGGGAAAATTCATTACATTCAACGCAATGTATGATTACAGGATAACAAACTCAGGAATGATGGGGTTAGGAGTAGTTTATGAAAACAGGTTAGAAGCGCTTGAAGGTGAATTGAGAAGTGCAAATATTTCTACAAGCGAACCGTTGCCAAGAGGGAATGTAAATCTTAATATCCATACGCCAATAGATTTTGGACCTGAATTTCTTGGTATGAATTTGTTAGGCGGTCTTTACGCTAACTTCTTCTTTGAATGGAAAGACGGCGGAAGATTCCTTCTCAATGCAAATGAACAGGACGTAACCCAAAGAAAATATGTGGATATAGTTAATTACTGGAACATCGATTTTAAAGGTTCTAAAGTATTTACCACTCCTTACGGAGAAGTTGAATTTTATATCACCATCCAAAACCTTACAAATAATAAATGGCTTAATACCGGAAACATGACCCCAACACAGTATTCGGCCTATAAAGAATCTCTTCAAACACCCGATAAAGGCGGAAGCGACCAATGGGGCCAGTATAAATCGGATGATAACCATATAGATATCGGGTGGTATGATTCAGTAATATTTTTAAACCCAAGACGTATAACGCTTGGATTCAAAGTTAATCTTTAATTCTTAACAGGCAGAATCGTGAGCGTAATTATGAAACAAGAAAAAAAGAAATTTGATTTAGGAATTAATATGAAATACAAGAAAGCTCTTTACACACTCATCCTGGCGCTTGGATTGACTTCTTTGTCTTTTGCACAAAGGAATTATAACCCAACACCAATGACTTTTGATGTGGGAAAATTTAATCTGGTAATGCAGAGGTCAAACGGTTCAGATCCTTCTTATCCTTTGGGTGGATTATTATCCCAGTTCAGTTGGAATCTTACCGGCGGATCGCCTGCGGAAACAGAAATATTTTATTGGCCGCAGGACGAATACAAATCAAACATGCTCTACCAGATTTACAATCCTATCTGTCTTGATGAAAACGGAATTAAAGATTCTAAAGGTAATGCAAAGCAGATGTATCTTAGCGGTGATGCTTTCAGAAACATCGGGTATACAGATTGGTCAAGCGAAACAAGAAGATACCGCCCGCCAAACATTGTTGTAGATGGAATACAGGTAAACGCACCTTACAGGTGGAACGTTGATCCTGCTTTGAAATCCGACATCAAACTTGAGTTTGAGGATGTACTGATTCAGTTCGGTATACGCAGCCGGTGTGAGATGTACGGTTTCTCAAACCAGTTTTTAGGTGATTTCTTCATCTGGAAAACGACACACAAATTTACCGGCGAAATATCATTGCCAAGATCAGGAATGCCAGATTCATTAAAACCGGTTGACCAGACTATAAAATTCTGGTGGCCGTTATCATTCAGCTTTGGCCCAACCAAAGCCGGTGAATATGCTGTCCTCAATTCATTTACATTTGAAGGCAGAGATGACCTTGACAGCTGGTTTAAAAGAAAATCAGAATTAGTTACAAACTCTGGAAGAGATTCTTTATATGTTGCATATTACTGGGATACTGATAATCCCACAGCGCTTCCTTTTACTAACGGATCATCAGATGATACAGGTGACCCGGACAGAGTAACAGGTCATTTATATTCAACACAGATTCCGGGCTTTACTTTATTATATGCAGACAAAGCATACAACCAAAAAGTTGACGACGTAAAGCAGCCTTACTCAATGCCTCACGGAACAATTACTAAAGATTTATGGGGAAGAAGAGATAATGGTTTAAAACTAACTTACCGCGGTGATGATGCACGCGGCCGTTTTCCGCTTGATCCTTTAACAGAAGGATTTGATACAAAGCCTGAAACAGGCCCAATGAGATTTATTACTGTTGGTCCTTATGAATTAACAAAAGATTCCAAGACCGGAAGATATGATTCCGTTACATTTGTTTATGCAGTTGGTGTTGGCGGAATTGGTCACGATATGGCTGATTCTATTGGACGTGCATGGATGAACAAAGAGATATCCGACTCGGTAAAAAATCAGTGGGTTATGAAAGGCGTTGATTCATTATGGAAAACACTTGACCGCGCTTACTGGGCATGGACAAGGTTAGAAAAGAACCTTTCAATTCCAGCAACACCTCCTCCGCCTGATATCAATGTTTCTTCCGGCCCGGAAAAAAATATAATCAAATGGAGCTACCCCGATCCTTCATATTTTAATGATGCGGAAACAGGTGTAGATGACTGGTATGCATGGAGGATTTACAGGAAACAAGGATCATTGCTAACAAATGATCCGTTAGATCAGAAAAGTAAATTGAAGTGGGAATTGATTGCGGAAATAAAAGACAAAAATGTAACCACGTATGAAGACACCGATGTACAACGTGGGCTTGATTATTATTATGCTGTTACTGCTGTTGATAACGGTACACAAAATACTTCAGGATTATTCACAGGTGCAAAATTAGAAAGCTCAAGATACGTAACCCGTTCACTTCTGCCTGTAGTTCCTTATAAGGCAGGTATGGCAGAAGGCAACCAGGTTAGAGTTGTACCTAATCCTGCAACAATAGCAGCCGGTGCTTACTTAACAGGTGGTGGACTGGGTGTAAATAAAATCTCATTTTTTAACCTTCCGGCAAAATGCAATCTTAAAATATTTACGGAAACAGGCGACCTCGTAAAAACTATTGAGCATTACGGTACAGCAGACGATGAATGGGATCAGAAAACGGATACCAACCAATATGTTACTGTAGGTATTTATATTCTTGCCGTAACAGCTTGTTCGGATATTAGCGGAGCTCAGTTAGATAATCAATTTGTTAAGTTCGTAATCGTCAGGTAATGCAATAATGATCTTACTAAAGAAAAAGAAACGCAATATAAATTTTGAAATGTTAATCGGAGTTTTATATGAGAAATAAATTTTTACTAATTATCCTGGCAGTTACTTTTGTTGCAGGCTCAGCTTACCCGCAGGCAACAAAGAAAGCCCAGGTAGGATTTCGTTTTCTTGAGAATCCTGTTTCTGCCGAAGTAATGGGTAAAGGCGGTGTTGGTGTAACTACCACTCTTAACTCTAACGGTATATTCTGGAATCCTGCGTTGATAAGCTGGATGAAAAGTGACGTTGATGTAAGCCTTAACCACACAAAAGGAATTGCAGACATTAATTATAACGCAATTGCAGCCGCAGTTAATGCCTGGGATTTCGGCGTTATTGGACTAAGCTTTATGACTATGGACTATGGCGACTTCTACGGAACAAGACGCGCAGACAATGATCAGGGTTATATTGAAACGGGAGTGTTTTCACCTTCGGCATTCACTATCGGACTTGCATTCTCTCAAAAAATAACCGACAGATTTTCCTACGGTGTGCACATTAAATACGTTTACCAGAATTTGGGCGATGCCTGGGTGGCAAGTATAGACAGTGTTCTTTCAACAAAAAAATATGAGAGCAGCAAAATTAATTCTCTTCCTTTAGCTGCGGACATCGGCGCTTATTATGATTTTCTTTATAACGGAATCAGGTTTGCCGCCGTACTTCAGAACATCTCACGGGAATTCCGCTATGAAAGAACAGACTTCCCTCTTCCGTTTGCTGTAAGTTTTGGCGTAACCGTTGAGCCCCTGAACTTCTTCTACGGTGAGAACAAAGAACATAATCTTTTGTTAGCTTTTGAATCAAGACACCCGCGTGACTTTGGTGAGAAAACTAAATTCGGCGCTGAATACCAGTATATGGATATGTTCACCGCGCGTATCGGTTACCAGAACAATTATGATGAAAGAGGAATGACATACGGCGCAGGATTTAAATATGAAGTGTCTAACGTTCCATTAAGAGTAGATTATGCTTACGAACCATTCGGTATATTTGGTGGAAAGCATTATCTGTCGCTTGGAGTAAGTTATTAATGAAAAGCGAATTTTGAATACAGAATAATGAATTAACTTAGTAATTCAATATTACTTGTTCGATATTCATATTAAAAAAGTTCTTAGTGTTAGTGACTCGTTCTTTACCTCGAAAAATAAAGCCCCGGTTTTGCTCCGGGGTTTTTTTATTTCAAGTAAACCATTTTTCTTATTAAAGATTTTTGACCAATTGTTAATCTGTAAAAATATATTCCGCTGGTAAGCTGCTCAGTAGAAAACTCAACTTCATATTCTCCGGCGGGCTGTTCTTCGTTTACAAGTGTTGTTACTTCATTGCCAATTACATCATATACCTTTAATGTAACTAACCTCACCCCGTCCCTCTCCTTACTAAGGAGAGGGAGAAAGGGTGAGGTCGGAATTGTATATTTAATTTTTGTAACCGGATTAAACGGATTAGGATAATTCTGTTCCAGTTTAAATTCTTTAGGCAAAGATGAATTTCTTAATTCATTTATTCCTGTTGTTTCCTGTAGTAATGAAATTCTTACCGCATCCGCACGGATAACCGTTCCAACCGTGCTTAAACCAACATCAACAACTTTAACAGAAACTTTTGAGTTTGCTTTAAAATTATATTGCCCGATTGATACCCAACTGCCACTGCCTGTATTCTGGTTTACAAAAACCGAATCAACCGGTACATCATTCTCGCTTATAATATATAAAGCCTTGTCTGTAGCGTTAACTGTTTTAGGTACAATTTCAAGCACTTCGTAAAGACCGTTCTTCTTAACAACAGGATTAAAGACCGCACTTGCTCCCAGGTTCTGGTTTGCATAACGACTGGTACTTCCATTAGCTTTAGCATTGCTGAAATACCAATTCCCGTACTCTGTATAAACGCCTGCATCTTCATTATCTGCTATAGCAAAATAATTTAACACGGTACAAAGAAAAGGAATCCTTGCTAACGGATGAACCGGATCATTACTGCTGATAATAACAAAATCTTCTACAGTACCGATGGTTGAAGAATAAAATTTCAGAGGAATGGTAACTGCGGACATTCCTTTTAATACCAGAGGAAAAGTTGTATCCGCTTTCACATTCTTATGAACAGAACTGATATAATTAATTGTAAGGTCATTTATTCCCTGGTTTGAAATTACTAATTGTATTGTTGATGTATCCTCTATACTTACAGATCCCATGGTGATATTATTTGGATACGCTCTTAACTCCACATCTCTTACAAGAGCAGAAATTTTTAGTACGTCTGCGGTAAATATCTTGCCGGATTGATTCTTGCCGGTAGCAGACATTTCAATATAATTGTTCTCATTCTTTTCAAAATTAAATGTACCGATATAGACCCAATCCATTTGCACAATTTCATCAGACATTGTTTTAAAGTAAGTGTTGCCGCCGCAATTTATTTTAAATTTTCTTTCTGTAACTGAATTTGAAATAGCGGGCAATTGGATAAATAGATTGTACTTACCGGATTGTTCAACATTAATATTCCACTTAACTGAAACAGAATCTTCAGTCTTCAGTGTAACCATTCTCGAATTATCTCCCCAGGCTGCTTTTGTTGAATTTGACCAACTGCCGTTTAATTCAGAATAATCTTTATCAGTGTTGTCAATAAAAATATCATCCGGCAGATACGTTATAAATTTTGTGTTAAGGTTTCCAACCGCATCTGTTACCGCCACACCAAACTTTGCAAGCTTATCTTTATCATATTCCTCAACTGACTGCCAGGTCAAATCATCAATCTTTGTAAAGTCTACAACAAGATACTGCTCATAAATATTTTTTACTGCAGCAAATGGCTGCGTCTGGAAAATTGCTTCATCACTTTTAATTGTGAACTTAACTTTCTTCCCGCTTACCGCTTCTTCAATTTGTATTGCGGGTGCAGTTGTATCGCTCGTTTTTAACCATCTCTGCATTGCTTCTATAGCAGAGCAATATCTGAACTTAACTGTTGGATATTTTATTTCAGACTGATGTGCTATACTGTCAATCCTTGCAACGTTATCAAGAAAATCTTCTTCCGGCAGATGAGCCCAGAAACATGCAACCTGCGTTTTGCCGCTTTTTGCCTGCGCAAACATATTATCCATTGTACTCTGAGCTACGCTTGCCATGTATACCGATCTTAAATTCCATCCCCTGTTACCGCCGGGCAGTTGATAATTATACGGCGCTGGCTGATAAGGTACAAAAGTTTTCGGCGCCTTCGACCAGTCATATTCATTATCAATTGGTTCTGTCGGGTCGGTTCTTACATGAGGGTAATCATTGTGCATACTGAACAACAGAAGCTGATCTAAGTATAGTTGCCATTCGTTGCCCATGTAATGCCATCCGCTTCGGAAAGAAACCGGGTAAATATTTTCTTCAAGCAGATACTGTGCAAGTGTTACATCAAAATCATCACGACACTCATTAAAGCTGTGTGCCTGATTCCAGTAATATTTCCCGTCACTATCATAATCTGTCCAGCTAAATGTGTGGTAGTGTAATGATAGTTCATCGCCAAACTGTTTAATTGCATCGCTGTTATATTTTTTCATAAGGTACAAAGTCATCGTGTTTGGCAACGGAATATTCTTATTGTCTGCATATCTAAAAATATTTCCGGCCATCATCCACCACGTAAGTTTAACTGTTTGCCCATACGAATCTTTATGGTTGCTCCTGAATGTAACATCCATAACTCTCTGCCCGTTAGCAGAAGGATCAGTAAAAAGATCCAGCTTGTAATGACAATTATAATCACTTGTACTCATGCCGTCCCATATGGCAGTATCTGAACCAAGCACCAAAAGAACTTCTGCCTGTGAATACAAAAAGTGAAACGGATAAATGCCCCATAAAACAATAATTAATAAAACACTTTTAATTTTCATCGTTCTCTCTATAAATAGAATTTCCTCCTCAAAAATAAAGCTTTGATTTTGCAATTGAAAAGTTGGTTGTTAAAGAATAAATATTTAATAATGAACTTTTAACCTCATAAAAACATTATGGCAATTGTCTTTCAATAATGAATTAAATAAATTACTCGGAAAAAAAAGGAGAGAGAGAAATGGAGTATACTCATCTTGGACGCTCAGGATTAAAAGTAAGCAGGCTTTGCCTTGGAACAATGAATTACGGACAGTACAATACGGATGAGGAAAGTTACAAGATAATGGATCATGCAATTGATTGCGGAATTAATTTCTTTGATACCGCAAACGTTTACGGATCTTACAAGGGGCAGACAGAAGAAATTATCGGTAGATGGCTTTCGTTAAACGGTGGAAGAAGAGAAAAAATTGTTCTTGCATCCAAAGTATACGGGGGAATGAGCGACTGGATTAATGATTCAAAATTATCTGCTTACAACATCAAACGCGCCTGCGAAGATAGTTTAAGAAGATTGAAAACAAATCATATTGATCTTTACCAGATGCATCACATCGATAGAGAAACTCCGTGGGAAGAAATATGGCAGGCAATGGAACAACTAATACGCGAAGGAAAAATTATTTACGTGGGCAGCAGTAATTTTGCGGCATGGAATATTGTTGAAGCAAATTACAAAGCAAAAGAAAAACATATGCTTGGATTAGTTTCCGAACAGAGCATTTACAGTTTACGCAACCGGCATATAGAACTTGAAGTTGTTCCGGCATGTAAAGCAATGGGAGTAGGAATAATTCCCTGGAGCCCGATGGGCGGCGGTATTCTTTGCGGAATACTAGATAAACCGGAAACGGGCAGGCGTTCACGTCCTGCATTGTTGGCTTCTGCAGAAAGGCTTCGCCCGCAGATTGAGAAATATGAAAATCTCTGTAAAGAAATAAATCATAAGCCCTCCGTTGTTGCACTTAACTGGATGCTGCAGAATCCGGCAATTACTTCTCCCATTGTTGGACCAAGAACAATTGAGCAGCTTGATGAAAACATTTCCGCACTGGATTTTAAATTGGATGATGATACAATGAAAAAGCTTGATGAGATTTGGCCCGGGCCGGGCAACCAGGCACCAGAAGCTTATGCATGGTAAATAGAAAGCCCATCCCCAAGACATTGTTGTCAACTTAGCGGAGAAACGTCGTAATTCATTATTCGATGTTGAATATTCAGAGTTAAAGAACTCCGAACACTGAATAAGGAATAATGAATATCGAACTTATGAAAAAGAAGTCTTTAAGCAGACAGTATTGCCTAAGGAAGGGGCTTTTAATATTTTTATTTTAGTATTCAAATCTGTTTATCCAATACTATTGAAATTTCTTCCTTCATCCTGCAAAGATACATGATGCAAATATGTATGATCTCACTAAGAGAAAACAAAAAGCTGACAATTAGAGTTTGACTTTTAATAAGAATCTTTTTCTCTTCACATAAACTTTTAATAATTTTGCAGCATAAAACTTTATAAAATCCTCCGGAGGATAAATTGAAAAAATTCTATTGTTTAACCGCACTTGTTTTATTAGTTTCATTTACAAGCATACCCGCTCAAAATATTGCAGACAGTATTTATACCTTCACTAAAGATTACGAAGTAAAATATACACCAATAAAAAATCAGGCTAGAACCGGTACATGTTGGTGCTTCTCAACAGTTTCTTTTCTTGAATCCGAAGCAATAAGAAAAGGGAAAGGTGAATTTGATTTATCTGAGATGTACGTGGTTCGCAACACATATCCAAAGAAGGCAGATAATTATGTTCGTAAAGGCGGCACAGCAAATTTTGGAGAAGGCGGGCAGGCTCATGATGTAATCAACCAGATTAAGGAATACGGCATTGTACCAGAAGAGGTTTACACAGGTTTAAATATAGATGAACCCAGGCATAATCATGGAGAGCTAAGTGCAATTCTTGATAATATGCTTAAAGCAATTGTTGGCAAGAAGGGCGGCAAATTAACTCCAAGATGGAAAGAAGCTTTTAACTCCGTGCTCGATGTTTATCTTGGAAAAACTCTGGATCAATTTGATTATAAAGGAAAGACTTATACTCCTAAATCATTTTTAAAAGATGAATTGGAAATTAACCCTGCTGATTATGTTGAACTTACTTCTTACACTCATCATCCTTTTTATAATAAAATAAAACTGGAGATTCCCGATAACTGGACAGACCAGGAGTACTACAATTTACCATTTGATAAACTTGTTGAGGTAATGGATAATGCATTAGAAAACGATTACTCAGTAGAATGGGATGGTGATGTAAGCGAAAAATTCTTTAACCAGAAAAAAGGATTTGCCGTTGTTCCTTTAAAAAACTGGGATGATATGAGCGGCGCAGAGAGAGAAGAAAAAATAACAAAACCAATTGATGAAAAAATTATAACGCAGGAGTTGCGCCAGAAAGCATTCGATAACTATTCCGCTACAGATGATCATCTTATGCACATCGTTGGTTTATATCATGATCAGAAAGGAAACAAATTTTATTATACCAAAAATTCATGGGGAACAGATTTTTCCTATGGAGGATTTATTTATATGTCGCAGCCGTATATAAGTTTAAATACTATTGCAATTATGGTTCATAAAGATGCTGTACCAAAAGATATCCGTGAGAAGTTAGGATTTTGATAAAAGAATACATAAAAAATTTCTTTGCGTTAAACAGATTAAAGCTGCTTGAAGATATTGCCGATCTGAAAGCCGATAAGGAATATGAAGAGCAGCTTTATTTAGAAACACTTCATAATGAGCGGTTCAGGTTTCAACTGGTTGCAGGTGTAGTTCTTGTTCTTCTTGTTTTTGCATGTATTGTGCTGTTTCTTTTCAATGACCAATTTAATGTTGTGTTCCGCGGGCAAAAAGTTTTCTACCTTATAATACTTATTTTGTTCATAATGCTTATCCGGGAAACGATGCTCCGTTTTGTACTTGGTAAAAGGATGCAATCAAAGAGACGCATTCCTTCTTACCTGATGTACACAAACGCCTTTTTCGAAATAAGTATTCCCACCATAGGACTTATACTCTACACGGAAGCACTGAACTCGATTATTGCGTTTAGTACGCCTGTAATTTTAATCTATTTCATCTTCATAATACTAACCACGCTTGAACTCGATTTTAAATTATCGGTTTTTGCCGGAACAGTCGCCGCAGTTGAATATTTCCTTCTTGTGCTTTACTACCTTGGAAGAGTTGATATGACTGGAGCAGAACCGATAATCAAAGAACCAATGATGTACTTTGCAAAATCTTTGATCATTCTTCTTTGCGGTATTGTAGCGGGGTTTGTTGCCCTTGAAATTAAAAAACGTATTCTTAAATCATTTAGAATTATAAGCGAAAGGAACCAGATTGAAAGATGGTTCGGTCAGCAGGTTTCCAAAGCAATAGTTGATGAAATGCTGAAAAGCAGGCGCGGTATAGTTAGCAGAAGAAGAACTGTTTGTGTTATGTTTCTTGATATAAGAAACTTTTCCAAATATGCCGCGGATAAAGAACCTGAAGAAATTGTAAAATACCAGAACGATGTCTTCTCTTTTATGATTGATATTGTAAACAAGAACAACGGAATTATTAACCAAATACTTGGCGATGGTTTTATGGCTACATTCGGCGCACCGCTTTCATATGATAATGATTGTATGAACGCTGTAAATGCGGCGCATGAAATTATTGCCGAACTAAAGAAAAAAATAGATTACAAAGAGATTCCTTATACGCGTGTGGGTATCGGTATTCACACCGGTGATGCTGTAACAGGTAATGTGGGCACATCAATTAGAAAACAATATTCAATAACCGGAAGCGTAGTTATACTGGCATCCCGTATTGAACAGTTAAACAAAGAATACGATTCACAGTTATTAATTTCCAAAGATGTTCTAGATAAAACAGACAGGGAAATAGTTGAATATGAACTTATAGGTCCTGTAGAATTAAGAGGAAGCGAAGAACCGATTACCATTTACAAGTTAGCATAGAAGGCTTTTAAGAGATCAGGGTCTTGCCCGTATTTATATATTTAAAATCTTTGTCAGTTCCTCAATATCCGATACAAGATAATCAGGATTCTCTTTTTTCAGCACATCGGCATTTCTGTAGCCATAAGTAACTGCACAGGTTTTAGCCCCTGCAGATTTTCCGCAAAGAACATCAAGCTCAGAATCTCCAACCATCAGAGTATTACCGGGTAGAATATTAAGGTCAGCACAGATTTTTTGCAGCATATCCGGGGCTGGTTTAATTTTCATACCGGGCCTTCTTCCCATAGTTATTTTAAAATAATGCCTGATATCAAAATGCTCTACAATTTTGTCCACCTGATCCTGCGCTTTGGTAGTCAATATTGAAACAGAAATTTTATTCTCATTAAGTTTTTTAAGCACTTCAAACACGTTTGGGTAGAACTTCGAGTCATCAATAAAATCAAAGTAATATGATTTATATCTTTCAATAAAATATTCAAGATCATCAACTGCAACCTGGAACTCGGCAAATATATCTTTAAAGTGTGCACCAATCTTTCCGTTAAATTCCTGTTCGGTAAAGTTTACATCTATATTAAATTCTTCCAAGGTTTTAATAGTAGCTTTATAAATGCTGCCGTGCGATTGCATCAGTGTTCCGTCTAAATCAAAGACAACACTGTTTATTAAATTATTCATAACATACTCTTTTGTGACAGGAAATATAACAAAAGACACAGATGACAACAATTTGAACTTTTCAATTACTATTGCCCGTTGTTATTTTATCAAAAGATGCGGATTAACCAAAGAATTACACCCGGCTTGTTTACAAGACTTATTATTCAAAAATACTTATTTGAATTTTCTTTATATTTAGCTAAAAATTATGAGCCCTATGAGGAAAAACTCCAAAATACTTATCTGTGATGACGATGAAACTTTGTGTTACCTTCTAAAAGAAGAATTACTAAATGAAGGTTTTAATGTTGACGTTGTTTATGACGGAAAATATGCTATAGAGAACCTGAAGAATAAGAACTATGAGCTTTTATTACTTGATCTTCAGATGAGGGAAGTACCCGGTGAAGAAGTATTAAAATTTGCCAAAGAAAATTTTCCAACTTTGCAGGTTATTATTCTTACCGCAAAATCTGAAGTGAGAAGCGCTATTGAATGTATAAAGCTTGGCGCATATGATTTTATATCCAAGCCATATGAATTTGATGAACTGCTTGTTGGCATTAACCGCGCACTTGAGCATAAAGATCTTCTTGTAAAAAATACAATTCAGTCCACCCGCTTTGATGAAAAAATTTCAAACAGGATTATAGGTGAAAGCAAGGAAATGCATCATCTTATAAACCTTGCTATACGCTCTGCAAAATCAGATTCCAATATACTTATTGAAGGTGAAACCGGTACAGGCAAAGAACTAATTGCTGAGTTTATTCACCGTAATTCCGACAGGAATGATAAACCTTTTGTTGTTATAAACTGCGCTTCCTTACCTGATCAATTAATTGAAAGCGAATTGTTTGGTCATGAAAAAGGAGCTTTTACCGACGCTAAAAGTTCAAAGCAGGGTCTTGTTGAAATTGCAGACGGCGGAACATTGTTTCTTGATGAGATCGGTGAGATGAGCCTTACTCTGCAGCCAAAACTTTTACGTTTCCTTGAGAACGGGGAGTATCGCAGGGTTGGCGGTGTTGCAAACTTTCATTCAAACGTAAGGGTTATTGGAGCAACCAACAAAAACCTTCTTGAGGAATCAGAGAAGAAAATTTTCAGGCGCGATCTTTTATTCAGGTTAAATGTAATAACGCTTACTATTCCACCGTTAAAAGAACGCGGTGAAGATATATTGCTTCTTGCAAATCACTTCCTCGCAAAAAAATCTCCAATCCGTGATCCTAAAAAATTATCCACGGCAGCGGAAAAAGCATTATTACAATATAAATTCCCGGGCAACGTTAGAGAACTGGAGCACATTATTGAAAGGGCAATTATCTTTGCAGAAAACAATTTAATCCAGGTGGAGGATTTAAATCTTCCTATTTCATTCAGAAGCGAGCAGCAGAATGCAAATGAGTTATCACCAGATTCATTTCTTATGGAAGATGTTGAAAGGATTCACTTTAAAAAAGCATTAGATTACCATGGATGGAACAGGGAAAATACTGCGCGCGCCCTTGGAATAAGCCAGAAAACCCTTTACTCAAAAATTATAAAATATAACCTTCGTCAAAATGAGTCGTAAAAAAAATCTCCCGGAAGATTATTCCGAAGCAAAAAAAATTATTAACAATAATCCCCTGCCTTCTGTTTTTTTCGGTCTTGATGAAAAGATTTTATTTTACAACAAATCATTTAAAGGCGAAAATAAAAACGTGAAAGTGAAAGGTCAGAACGCTTTCAGCTTTTTTTCCATTCCCCCTGAAGACATAAAGAAAATTTCTCCAAGAAATCCCTACCGGTTTATTGGCAAGGAAAACACTGAATATATAATTTCCCCGTTCCTTGAAGGGAAAAAGAAAGTCGGGTATTTTCTTTTTTATCACTCACGCTTAAATCCGGAACTTGAAGAAAACATTCTTCAGTCGCAGAAAATGGAAACCATAGGTAAGCTTGCAAGCGGAATGGCCCATGATTTCAATAATCTTCTTTCAAGCATTTTCGGAAGTTTGAACCTGTTAAAAAGAAAGCTTGTAAACAGGGAAGACGTTAAATATCTTGTTGAAAATATTGAGAGCTGTTCAATACGTGCAACAGATCTTACAAAAGGACTTTTAAATTACGGAAAGCCAACCCCAAGAAGAAAAACACCGGTAAACCCGGCGGATTTGCTTAAAGAGCTTTTAAGGGTAGTAACAGAAACCTTTCCAGAACAAATTCAAATAATTTCCGATATACCTTCCGGCCTCCAGAATATAATGGGCAACTCAACTGAAATTTACCAGGTGCTTTTAAATTTATGCATCAACGCCAAAGAAGCCATAAAGAATAAAGGTAAGATTACCGTCGAGGCAAGAAATATTCTAATTGATGCAGATAACCAACAGCAGCATTCTTTATTGGCTCCGGGGAATTATGTAAGATTTTCCGTCATCGATACCGGCGAAGGGATTTCCGAACAGAACCTGAAGAAAATTTTTGAACCGTATTTTTCTACAAAGAAAAAAGATACAGGAAGCGGGCTTGGATTATATGTTACTTACGGAATAGTAAAGGCACATAACGGGCAGATTGACATAACAAGCAAAATAGGCGAAGGGACGCGGTTTGACATCTATATTCCATCTTACGAAGAACCGACCGAGGAAAATATTTCAACTGCAGAAAAAATAATTGTCCTTGCAGATGATGAAATTATGCTTAGGGATTTGCTTGCCGAGTTACTTGAATCTTATGACTACGAGGTTGTTTGCGTTCAGAACGGGGCAGAGGTTTATAAGGTTTTAACCGAGGAAATTAAAGCCGATTTATTAATAATTGATTTTAATATGCCGGAGATGGATGGATTAACATGCATAAAAAATCTCCGTAAGACAAATGTAAGAACCAAGACAATCCTTTCTACCGGGAGTGCAACCGCAGCCAACGATGCTGAGATAAGCAACCTGCAGATTGATGCCGTATTAACCAAGCCATACGAGTTTGAGCAAATGCTTGAAGTCGTTAGGAAATTAATCTGATTTTTCTTCGCCTTCTTTTTTTTCAAGATCAACCATTTGTATGTCGTTTACATAAGGCGAGAAATTAGGGTTTCTTATTGTCTTAAATTTTTCAAGAACATTATTTATATCGCGGGCAGCAGTTTCAATAAATCCAATTCGTTTAAGTACAGCCTCCCGGTTAATTTCTTCTTTGCTTATTTCCCTTCTTATTGCTGCAGAAGAAAGATTAATTAGTGTGAGCGGTTGTTTAATTTCATGATTTGCCGTAACAACAGTAGCCGCAAACGTATTTACTTTTTCAAGCTCCAATAATTGCTTTGTGGTTTCTCTTAGCTTCAGGGCAGATCTTATTCTTGCAAGCAAATCGGTTTTGTTTACCGGTTTCTTAATATAATCGAATGCTCCCGCCTGTAATCCTTCCTTAGTTCCTTCGGCATCCGTTTTACCTGTAACAAGTATTACAGGAATATCTTTGGTGGCCTGTGTATTAACTATTGTGCGGCACACTTCAAGTCCGTCAACATCCGGCATCATTATATCAAGAAGTACAAGATCAGGCTGATCGTCAAATACTCTTTGTAATCCTGTCTTGCCGTCATACGCGGTTATTACTTCATATCCTTCTCTTTCGAGCCTGTCTTTAAGAAGGAATACGCTGTCCGGATGATCATCAATAACCAATATTCTTTTCATTTTACCTCAATAAAGGTTTGTCTTGAAAATATTTTTTCAACCTTGGCTGTTAGTTCTTTAACATTAACCGGCTTAGGTATAAGATCGTCAAATCCGTTTTTAATAACAACATCCCTGTCTTCAAGCATTGCTTTTGCAGTCATTGCAAATACGGGAATAAATTTCCAGGTCTTATCATTTTTAATTCGCTTAATGGTTTCAAAGCCATCCATTAATGGCATCATAATATCAAGCAGAATAAGATCCGGCTTAATTGTTTTAAGAGATGAAAGACATTCGAGCCCGTTCTTAGCATAGGACACATCGCTGCCGGTTCGTTTTATCATTTCACCTACAGTAAATAAAGTATCTGCGTCATCATCAACAATTAGAACCTGCTGCCTTTTACCGTTTATGCCCGGTTTACTATTGATTATTTCGGAATTAGTCTCTGCCTTCGATTCAATCCAAATTTCAGAAGTATCTTCATGCGGCAACCCGTCTTCTAAGTGCAATCGATCCCTTATAACTTTTAAAACATCAATTGGAAAATTTTTGGAATAGAATGCCGTCTTTACAAGATTCTCATTCAGCTTTTTGTATCCTTCCGGGGAAAACTCCGGTGGAATAGAAAGTACAACGGGAATTTTTCTAAGTACTGCGTTTTCTTTTATCGTCTGCAATAGTTCAATTTCGTTTATAATTGAGTTGCTAAGTGTTACAAAGATAATATCCGGCCGTATTTTAGCTATTGTTTTTGCGGTATCATAATCCTTTTGGGCAAAGATAAGATTAATAGATTTTTCTTTAATCGCATCCTTAAGGGCCCTGAATTCAAAACTGTCATCTTCAATTATTAATACATTCTCAATGTTTTCACCAGTCAACCTGTTATATTTATTAACACAAGCAGAAAGATTTTTTTCACTTACCGGCCAGGAGATATATTCAAAAACCGGCAAACCATATCCTACATTATTTGCTTCATTAATCATATAAGAAATTATAGGTTGGTATACCTCATTATGATTTTTTACAAGCTTCTGAAGGGCTTTCCAACCAGCAAATAAAGGATCAGTAAGGTTTAACAATACTGCCTGGGGGTGTATTTCAAGGCAAAGCCCGTCAATGTTTTCAGGTTCATCTGTAAATAGAACCTCATATTTTTTTGATAGAAGATATTCAGTTATAAATTTTCTGTTTTCTTCGGAATCATCCGCAAGAATAATTTTACCTTTCCCGGTCTCGCCAAACAAATCCGGCTGTTCTTCCTGTTTTTCAGCAACAATATTCACCGGTAATGTAAGTTTAAAAATAGAACCTCTTCCAACTTCACTTTCACAGACCAGTGTTGCATTTATTAATTCCGCAAAGCGTTTGCTAATTGCAAGCCCCAACCCTGTTCCGTTGTATTTTCTTGTTGATGACCCATCTATCTGCCTGAACTCTTCGAAAATAACACTAAGGTTTTCCTGTGATATACCAATGCCTGAATCAACTACTTCAAAATGAAGAATTTCTTTATTAACAATTTTGCTCTTTAGAACAATTATACCTTTCTCCGTAAACTTAACAGCATTGCTTAAAAGATTAAGAATTATCTGAAGTAATTTATTCCTGTCTGTCAATATTATCAAATCAGTTTTTTGTTCATTATGAATAACAAAGTTCAGGTTCTTATCTTTAATCAGCGGTGAGATATGTCCTTCAATTTCAGTTATGAATTCTCTCAGACTGAACTCTTCATTAACAACATCAACTTTACCGGCTTCGATCTTGGAAAAATTAAGAATGTCATTAATCAAACCGATAAGGCGATTACCGTTTCTTAATATAACATTCATCCTTTCCCTATCAGATGGAGTAATTGATTTTTCATCTATAATTAATTGAGATAAACCGAGTATTGAATTAAGAGGTGTCTTAAGTTCGTGGGACATATTAGCAAGGAACTGGGATTTTAAAACCGAGGCTTCAATTGCTTTCTGTTTTTCTGTTTCAAGTTCTTCTGCTTTTTCTTTTAACTGATTATGCAGTTCAAGCAATTCTTTATTCTGGTTGGATATCTGTTCATTCTGGCGCTGGTAGTCCTCGTTCAGACGTTTAAGTTCGCCAACAAAATTTTCCAATTGCCTGAATGCCACAGCATGGCTAAGTCCGATTGCCAATTGTTCTTTAATATTCTCAAGGTATTCTTTTGCTCTTTCGTTCCTGCTTGAAATAGAAACTAGCTCAAGCACCGCAATAATTTTTTTATTATAAATTATGGGGAAGATTAAAATATATTTAACATCAAGCTCAACAAGTCCGGATTGCAGCTTTGGAAAATTCTTATCGAAAACCAGTTCTACTATTTCTCCTTTTTCAACAACGCGCTGGTACAGGTCTATATTCTGCGAATCGCTTACAAGTTCCTTTTGAATTCCATATGTTGAAATTGTACTCAGCTTTTTATCAATTACAAGCGATAATCTTCCCGCGTTTACACCAATCGATTTAATAATTTTTGTAAGCGCTGCTTCTGCAACCTCGCTTAAAGTTGGGTTCTGATTAATCATTGTAATGAATTCAGAGTATTCATGTAAGGTGATCTCTTTTCTCTCAAGTTCATCCAGCATATTATTAAATGCTGCACCAAGAGTGCCGAGCTCGTCATTGGAAACCATTTTAACACGCTCTTTAATATCGCCCGCTCTAATTTTTTCCGTTGTTTCACTTAACTGCCCTATTTGTTTACGCAGCTTTGCCGTAAAAATCATAACAAGAATAAGTGAGAGTGAAATACCCGCGATACCTATAATTATAAGCAGATAATTAATATTAGAGCGCAGTTCGGCAGCTTCCGGTAATTTTGCAAAAACTATAAAACTTATTTTGGGATTTGCAATTGGGAAATCAGATGGGTTGTAGAACGAGGCGTAGAAATCAGCCTCGTCAAGTTCGTCGGTAGATATATCAAAATTATTTTTTACTTCCAGTTCTTTGGAAGCACTTATAATGCTGGGGATATAATTGTTGTTTTGCTGTTCGTTTGAAATTGAAACGGGTACATTGTTAAACAGTACGGCAACTTCGGCCCTAATTTTTTTAGATAAATTATCAAGAAAAGAATTTGTAATCAATTTACCGTAACAGATTACAACACTATCGGACAGTTCCGACTTTATTAAAATTGCATTGGGATTTTCCTTTATGAACTTTGACAGGTTTGCATAATCATAATCAAAGGGAATATCCGATGAAATAAAATAATAGCCGGGAATAATTTCGTCTGAGTTTTTAACTTTGAATAAAAAATCAATGCTTGTCTTTTCAAGGTTGGGCGCAGTGTTAAAATCTTTTTGAGATTTTAAACTCAGGTAGTCTTCTTCAAGTTCTTGTACAACAGCCTGTAAATTAAAAACAAAATCATTGGCGCTATTAAGCAGTGATTTCGTTTGCTGAAGAGATATAAGTTTTGTCGTTAAAGAATAATAAACAATAGTTGAGCTGGAAAATACAAGAACTACTACAATAAAGTTGATGAGTAAAATTCTAAAACTAATCTTCATGTTCAAGTTCTTTTTGCAATACCTTCCTAATCGTAATCAAAAGTTCATCAAGGTCATACGGCTTACTAATAAAATCGTTTGCACCCATTTTGGCTGAATCGATGGCGCTTTTAACATCTGCATAAGCAGTAAGTACAATAACCTTAATGTTAATGTTCATTTTCTTCAGTACTTGCAAAACATAAAAACCGTCTTTACCGGGCATCTTCAGATCAAGAAGAATCAGATCAACCGGCTTACCGGATAAAAGTATTTTAAGCGCATCATCGGCATTGTAAACTTTATCCGTAAGATATCCGATCTCGCTCAGTTCTTCAGAAAGAACATCACAAAGTTTTACATCGTCATCAACTATTAAAATTGATTCCATGTTTATCCTATTTTAACTCAGGGGCCGCGTTTGATTTATATAATTTTATTTTCTCTTTGTTTTCGTCTATCGTTTTCTGTATATGATCTTCACTTCTAACCATGCGCTCTCTTAACGTTGGAAGCAGCTCAACTTTCACCAAAATTATAACTTCTTTTTTTGTGGTTGTAACCTTATCGCTTCCGGTAAGATATCTTATTCCAAGCACCCACCATGGCAAATCTTTAAGGAAAGGAATGCCGGTTCTTTCAACTGTCTCGTCATTAACAAAGAGACCACCGATAACTGTTTCTTCACCATTCAGTAAAAGAATCTGAGTGTTGGCGCTCGTCCTTTTTATTTCGGTTGAAAGTTCCGAAGGTGTTGCCGAACTTCTGTCTACCATTAAATCAAGCAAAATATAATCAATATTATCTTTTTTATAAATATGCGGCGTTACTTCAATAATCGAACCGGTGGAAAAGAATTTGTCAACAAGGTTTCCTGAAAAGTCCCTTGTTTTAATCGAGAAATCAGAACCAATCTGAATTCTTCCCTTATAATTATCCTTAACAGTAACGGAAGGGCTTGCAATAATTTCTCCGAGATTCTCGGTTTCAAAAAACTTAAACGCTCCGGTTACATCTCCAACATAATCACCAATATCAAAAGTACCCGCACCGTTAAACACGGCGTTTGTTTCCTGCTGTTTATTTGCAGTAGAGCTTGATGATTCATCGGAGGTTTGCGATTCAATGAAATTTTTTATGTCTCCACCAAAACTAAACTTATCACTGGAGAAAAGGAATTTCCAGTTAATTCCTCTTGCTCTCATTTGACCAACGTCCCCTTCAAAAAAGACAGTGGAAATTTTCACTTCTCTTGTATCGATATCGGTATAAGAAGGATCTAATTTCTTTTCTTCTCCTTCAGTCCGTTTCTTTACTATAATTACATCTTCTCCTTCTTCATAAGTATACCCTGCATACTGAACAATAATTGCCAATGCTTTTTTGTAAGGCATCTTGTCAATCTGTACACCAATAGGAGTGTTTGAAGAAATAGTAGATACTATTCTTTTCCCGGCAGACCTTTCGCTTATCCTGTTAAGTATCGCAATTGCCTGATCAAATGAAAGATTTTCTGAAAGCGTTACAAGCTCATCAGGATTAACATACTGGCTCAAAGTTTTTTCAGTTACATCTTGCGCCATAAACGGAGAAGCTGACAGGAGCAAGATAAAAAATAAAATTAATTTTTTCATTTTATTTTCTCTTTTTGATTTTCTTCTTTTTGTAATTCGAGATAAACTTTTTCAATTATTCCACCCTTGTTAAGAATGAAATTAACTCTGTTCTTGGTGTAATCTATTTTTGTTAAATAACCAAGGTATACCTGGTCACCTTCCCAAAGCATAAATGTATTACCTTTTGTATCGGATATGAATGCGCCGTCGGGTAATAAGGCCAGCAGTTTTGAACCTTCTACTTCAAGCAGTTCTTCTGTGTTAGGCGGTAATTCATTTCTTATCAGAGGATAAAAAACATCATACATTTTACCCGGGCTAAGATTATTTTCCTTAAGGTTTGCCGTAGTAAACCGGTCATTATCGGCAAAATAAACGTTTACCAAAAAATCAAAGTTTACAAGGTACATCGGAATGCCGTCTGAATCTACTGCTATACTTGTTGATAAACTTCCTTTCTGGATTTTTTTAAGTTCTTTACTCTGCTCAATAGCATAAAGCAGCCTGTAAATATCATTAAACTCACCGGTACCGGTTATTTTATAAGTGTAGAAATTAAAATCTTTTTCTTTTTTCACTTCCTGGAACTCAATATCAACGTGTGTTTCTTCGGAAAAGCTATACCCAACCGTATTCACAAAATTGTAGAACTGGGATTGAGATAACGTTTGCGGAATATTGAATTTCCTCTTCGAAATTATTGAATCCAACACAAGCGCTCTTTCTTCAACATCCTTTAAACGAACTTTGAGCTCCTCCGTATTGTGCCCGCTTTTCTTTAGCCTTATAAGTTCTTTGTTGTTCTTGTCTATTTTACCTTTTTGATATACAAAGCTGAATAGCCCGCCGACTAAAACAATCAGCACAAGTACTCCAACAAGGCCAAGTGTGTTTTTTAATTTACGACTCATTTTTTATCCCCCTCAATATTTAACAAATCAAAGGTAAGATCAAATTTATAAGCCGTACTTTTTCTAAGAGCTTCGTATTTAATATTTCTTAACAAGGACGCATTATATGAATCAGCAAATTCGGTAAGAACATTCCGGGCCATTCCATAACCGGTAACCGTAACTTTTCTGTCCTGAGCTGCAGATATCGAAGTAAGCCACATACTTTTTCGTCCGCCAATAAAGCGGGACATATCAGCAGTCATCTTGCCCCACATTTCGGAACCAATGGAAGCGGAATCGAGTATAGCCTTTGCCGCATCAAAACCAACAATTCTGTTTTCAAAATAATTAATCTGGTCTAATATTTTTTGATTGGAGCGCTGAATATCTTTTAACTCCGTTATTTGCTTGTTAAGCTCGCTAATCTGTTTGCTGTTCTGAAGTATGTGATAAGTAAAGTACAAAGCAACTGCAAATAATATCGGAAGCATAAGGTAGCTGTGCCAGCCGAACTGCAGGAATTTCTGTTCTTCCTTTACATAAGAAGGAAGAAGATTAATTCCTTTATATTCTTTACTTAATTCATCAAAATATTCATGCGCTACTGCAATAGGAACACTGAATGAGGATATTTTATTTTTAACTTCTTCATCAACCTGGCCCAAATCTATATCATCAAATTCAAGCCTGCTTACGTTAGCTTCGGGGAACGTACCATAAAACGACAGAATAAGATTTTCTGAATCATCTTCACCGCATAAGATTACATTATCAAGGCGGGGTATACCGCCGTTTTCCATCTCTAATAATATTTTAGAGAAGTAAACATCATACGTGTGAAGATTAAGTGTGCCAACGTCAAGCGTAGTTCCAATATGTTTAAGTTTTCTTCCCTGCAGAAATATTAACTTGCTGTATTCTTTACCGATATAGACTATTAATGAATAATCATCGGGGAAGAACTTTTTCTTTTTTGCCACATAGTAAGCAAGTGTAACCTCTGCGCTTTTAACGCTTGGAATTTTATAATATCTTTTTCCATTAAAGCGGGCAAGGTTACCAATCATATTTATGCAATGGATCTCGCCGTCAACAAATATCGAAAGTAAGGCGCCGCCTGCAAGTTCCGTATATCCAAGGTTATCTCTGGCTACAGAAACATTCTTGGATTTCTGGATTTCTTCTATAATTGCATCCTGAAGCTTTGCGGGGTTTGTTTCCTTCGCTCCCTCGTAAACATGATAGTGAATGGAAGGCTCTGTAATGGCCGGTATAAACTCGCAGTTTGCTAATTTAATATTAGCAAGTGCATTATTAAGCAAGCCTTCGTTAGAAACTGATGCTGAGCTGTCAGAACTCTTGTCAACTTCCAGCAGTGAAATATCATTCACTTCAAGGCTAACGTTGGCAACGGCATCCGCCTGAATAGCTTTAGGACGAAATACATCGAAATCCGCTGTACGCAAAAGTTTAATCTGATCTTTTTCTTTTGCTACAACAGCAACTTTTACATCGGTACCTTCGCAATATGTACAAATTAAAGGTTTCATCATACCGCCGAAAGAATTTGTTGCATTCTGGTTTTATTATTTGAATATGCCATAGCATTCTCCAATGAAATTCTTTTTGCCTGATATAATCTTTTCAAATCCTGTTCCATCGTCATCATTCCCTGCTGGCTTCCCTGATTTATCATCATATATATTTCACTGGTATTGTTGTTTTTTATTGCCGCCCTTACACTTGAATTAACAACAAGCACTTCTTTTGCAAGAATACGCTTGCCATCAAGACTTGGAATAAGCTTTTGAGACACAACACATACAAGAACATCTGCAAGCCTGTTTCTTACACGCTCTTGTTCAGATGGATGACACTCGGCAATAATTCTGTCTATTGATTCAACAGCCGAGGAAGTATGTAATGTAGAAAATACCTTATGACCGGTATCTGTTACCTCAAGCGCAGCCATGATTGTATCCGGGTCTCTCATTTCACCAACTATAATAATGTCCGGATCCTGACGCAACGATTGTATTACTCCTTCCTTAAATGAAAGAACATCGCGGCCAACTTCCCTGTGTCTTATAATACTGGTCCTTGATTTATGTACAAATTCAATTGGCGCTGCTATTATAACAATGTGAGAAGGATCTGATTCATTATGCCAATCAACAATTGCATCAAGAGTAGTTGATTTACCTGAGCCGGTAATTCCTGTTATTAATGTCAATCCCTGTTTTACAAATGTATGGCTAAGAACTTTTAAAACGCTTGGGTGAAATCCAAGTGTATCAATTGATCTAAGGTTAGAGGAAATTGCTCTCATATTAAGCGCAAGCCTGTCAAGATCAAAGTAAGCATCTGCTCTGAATCTTACATCTTCTTCTCTTCTTGCATACCTGAATGTATAAGAAAAATCAAGGTTGCGTGTTACAACAAGGTATCTTCGCTGGTTATCATTTAATAAGGTTAAAATAAGGATAGCGGCTTCATCCGGTGTAAAGGTAGGGAATTCCGGAATTACCATTTTCTTTCCAAAGACACGCAGCCAAACATTTTCTTTACAACCAAATCCGCCTATCTCGATATCTGACGCATCCCGTTCAATCATACCGGTAAGCATTTTATTCATCAACCCGATAATTTTCATCCTATCACTATCTGTAATCTTAGCTATGTTTTCAACAAGGAAACTAATTCTGTCCGGACCGAAGATAGTTGTTGGAATAG
>QZKB01000080.1 GCA_003599415.1 Ignavibacteriales bacterium
ACTTTTGTTTGCAGTTTTGTTCATCGGCTGCGGATTAGGGATTTCACCCGAACCGGAAGTGATTGAAACAAACACAGGATTTGGGGGGACAATTACTTTTAAAGGTAACTGGCCGCAGGGAATTACACGCACTCATGTAGTAGCATTTAAAAATCCACTTAATTCTACCGGTGATTTTAATGCATTCAATCTTGGTTTTGTGAGTGATTCTATTCCCAACAATACACGGTCAGTTTATTATAGCTCAACAAAAAATCCTTTAATTGAAATTAAACCGGGTGAGTATTCTTACATAGCTGTCGCACAATCAAGGACTTCGGAAATTTCAATTAGCAGAAAAGACTGGGTAGTTGTTGGAATTTATTATGCTGAGAATGACAGTCTGAATCCCGGTAAATTGATAATAAAAGAGAATGAGTTTACCGGAAATATAAATTTCATCTGCGATTTTGATAATCCTCCACCACAGCCGCCCGGAGGTGATTAAAATGAAGATATTTAAAATTATCTGCCTTATTTACCTTTGTACGGTTTCAATTATTTATGCACAGAATTTTTCTTTGAGCGGCAAAGTAACGGATATTAATCTGAATCCCATTTCCGGGGTTAATGTTATTCTTCGGGAAAGATCAACCGGAACTCATACTGATTCTTCCGGCAATTTTAGTTTTTCTCATCTACCGGCGGGAAGTTATAATTTAGAATTCTCAATTGTCGGATATAAAAAGGAAATCAGAAATAATATTGTCATTTCAAATCAATCATTAACTATACAAGTTGAATTGGAAGAAGCGATAATTCAATCAGAGAGTGTAGTTATAACCGCAGGTAAACACGAACAAAAAATATCGGAGCTTCCTGTAAGTACGGTTGTTTTAAGTAACCGGGAGGTTAACAATCGTAACTTTATTTCATTGGATGAAGCAATGCGCCACGTTCCGGGAGTATCAGTTAATTTGGACCAGATAAGCATCCGTGGCTCAAGTGGTTATTCAAGAGGCGCCGGAACCAGAGTTTTAGTCGCACAGGACGGAATACCATTATACACCGGCGATACGGGTGAAATTATCTGGGAGATTATTCCTGTTACAGAATTTGAACGGATTGAAATTATAAAGGGCGCTGCAAGTTCGTTGTATGGTTCAACTGCAATTGGCGGAGTTATAAATATTATTACAAGAGAAATTACTGATAAACCAATTACCTACTTTAAATCTTACATCGGCGCTTATGATAAACCTTCTTACAAAGAATGGGATTGGTCCGGTGAATACAGATCTTTTAACGGACTTACTTTAACTCATTCGCAAAAAGTTGGAAAACTCGGATTCACATTATCAGGCACAAGAACAGAAGATCTAAGCTACAGGCAATCAGGTTTTGTGAAGCGATACACCGGTTACTTAAAATCGACTTACAACATTGATAGTTTGAATACTTTTACTCTTTTGGCAAATGGCTTAACCCAGAACAGAGGCAATTTTATTTATTGGAAAAGTACAAGAGGCGCTTTACAACCAAGGGATATTGATCAGGGTCAGCGTGTTTACTCCGACAGATATATGCTTGGAGTTATGTACAACAAAATTTTCTCAAATGATTTTTCGCTTAATACAAAAGTAAGTTACTACAATACACATTGGCGAGATGAAACAGAAAGCAGTGATGATTCAAGAGCCGGCTTGGGTCGTGCGGAAATTCAATCTACTTATAACTTCAATAAAAATTTATTCTGGATTAATGGGGTTGAAGCAAGTTACGGAAAAGTTAAATCGAATATTTTCAGCCACCACTCATCTTCAGGATTTGGTTTTTATTCTCACATTGATTTGAAGTTTGATTTCCCGTTACTATTTTCCGCAGGGGCAAGGTTTGATTACAGCAAATTAGATTCAATTGACAGTTTCAGTTCATTCTCACCTAAAATAGGATTGAATTATAAATTATATGAAACAACCATTATAAGAGCATCGGCAGGCAAAGGCTTCAGGGCACCAACACTTGCAGAAGCTTATACAAAAACTTCGGCTAGCGGCGTTGTAATAAAACCAAATCCTTCACTTATTCCCGAGTATAATTACTCTTTTGAAATTGGAATAAACCAGGTTTGTCTTCACAATTTAATTCTTGATGTTTCGGTTTTTCAAAATGAATTTTATGATTTCATTGAACCGGGCATCGATCTGACTGACGGACAGGTTTTCTTTGATAATGTTACGAGAGCACGAATCCAGGGACTTGAAACAACCTTGAATTATATTCTATTTAATTCATCGCTTAAACTGAATCTGAATCATACTTATCTCTGGGCAAGAGATGTGGAAAAGAAAAAGATGCTTAAATACAGACCAAGGCATACATTTTATGCTTCGGCACTATACACTCTTGCATCATTCGAAATAGAATCGAATTTCAGGTTCTGGAGCAGAGTTGAAGAAATTGATAATGAGATTATCGATCTTGGTGTTGTAATAGACGGAGATAAACGTGTTCCTGTTTATGTATGGGATGCACGGATTGGTTATACTTTTATTATAAACTATCTCCCTTTCAAATTGAATTTAAATGCCAATAACCTTTTGAACTATAATTATGTCGAGATGATCGGTAATCTTTCACCAATCAGAAATATTTCGCTAAGTTTAGAAGTAACTTTTTAATGATAAAGTGAAGTGCGCTTTCAAATATTTTATTTTTATTGTGTTTGCTTTGTTCTTTTTGGGTTGTTATAGTGAATCTATAATAGTTAAACTCAAACCAAATCAAAAGGTTACCAGAATAATTTTATCGGACGGCAAAGTGGTGAATTTATCAGAAGATGAATTGGGATACGGATTGGTTAAAGATGATGCTGTAGTAAGATTTTTGAATGACAGAAGTATTGAAGAGATTCCTATATCCAAAATCAATACTGCTTATTATCGGGAGGGTTTGTATTCTGATTCTACATCTACTGTTCCGCTAATTGTAGCAGGTTTATTGCTGTCTATTGTATGTATTGCAATCTATTTCATTTAATTAAAGGTATTCAGGTTTTAAATGTTTGTTGATACTCACGCTCACCTCTTCTATCCAAATTTTAATGAAGATTTAGAAGAAGTAATTAACCGCAGTTTTGAAAACGGTGTAGATTATATTATTGTGCCGGGAACAGACCTTGCAAGTTCAAGCCAGGCTATAGTTTTATCTGAAAAGTATGAAAATATTTATGCTACTATCGGCGTTCATCCACACGATTCAAAAGATTTAAATGGGAATTATCTCAATGATCTTGAAAGTTTAGCTCAAAATAAAAAGGTTGTTGCAATTGGAGAGATTGGTCTGGATTACTATTACGATTTTTCACCAAAAGAAAAACAGCTTAAAGTATTTGAAGATCAGATTAATCTTGCGCTTAAATTAAACCTGCCCGTGGTTGTTCACAACCGCGAATCCAATGATGATGTAATGAGAATCATAAGATCGTATAAAGACTCAGGATTAAAATGTCAGTTTCATTGTTTTGCGGGATCTATACAAGACGCTAAAGAATTGATTGAAATGCGTCATTATTTATCTTTTACCGGCAATATTACTTTCAAGAAAGCAGACACATTACGTGAGATAGTAAAATCAATTCAGGTGGATAATCTTTTACTTGAATCAGATTCTCCGTTTATGACACCTGTTCCCCATCGCGGACTAAGAAACGAACCATCTAATGTAAAATTAGTTGCAGAAAAAATTGCCGAGATACAAAACCTCTCGATTGAAGATGTTGCAAACTCCACTTCATTAAATGCATTTAAACTTTTCGGAATTGGAAAAATGCCGGAATTAACTTTCACTTACAAAATCCGGAATTCACTTTATATTAATGTTACAAACCGATGTAATGCTGATTGTGTTTTCTGCGATAGAAAAGGTGACGCTACTGTTAAAGGTTACAACCTAAAGATGACAAAAAGCCAGGAACCTCCTGCTGAGACTTACATAAGAGAAATTGGTGACCCTAAGAATTATGATGAGATAGTATTCTGCGGTTTTGGCGAACCGACAATAAGATGGGAGGTATGTAAAGAAATTGCAGCATACGTTAAAGCTAACGGCGGCAAAACAAGAATTAATACCGATGGACATGGAAACGTAATTAATAAACGCGATATTACTCCTGAGTTTAAAGGTTTGATTGATGAAGTATCCATAAGTCTGAACAGTACAGATAAAGTTCAATATGCAAATCTTATGAGAGTGGCACCGGAAATGTTTGATGAGATGATTGACTTCGCTAAGAAAGTAAAAGAATTTTCCAGGTTAACTTTATCGGTAGTTGGACTTGATGAAATCGATACAGAAAAAGCGAAAAAGTTTGCTGAGGAAGTTATTGGTGCCAACTTCAGAGAAAGAACATATTTTTCCTGAAGACACACTTGTTATATGTGATTTCATATCACTTGAACTTTTTATGAACAGAAATAAAATCGGCTTTAATATATATGAAAAAAATACTTATTACAGTTATACTTTCGCTTCTCCTTTTATCCTGCGGTAAAGAAACACCTAAAGAAGAGGTTGAACAAAAATTTTCTTTAAAACCTATGACAACATTTCCTGCATTTAACTCTGATAATGCTTTCAATTACATTGAGAAGCAACTTTCATTCGGACCGAGAAATCCAAACTCACCGGCGCATCAATTAGCGTTAGCATATTTTGAGACCGAATTTAAAAAATTTGCCGATAAGGTTACTCTTCAAAATTTTTCCTATCCCGGTTATAACGATGAGACACTTAATCTGACAAATATTATTGCAAGCTTTAATCCTGATGCAAAGAATAGAATATTTTTATGTGCACATTGGGATAGCAGGCCTCGTGCGGATCACGATAAAAATCCCGCACTTGTAAATAAACCAATTCCAGGTGCAAACGACGGGGCAAGCGGTGTAGCAATATTGCTTGAACTCGCGAGAATATTAAAAGAAAAAAAGGTACAGATTGGAATTGACTTAATTTTATTTGATGGTGAAGATTATGGAACCGAATCTGATCTGCAGAATTATTTACTTGGTTCAAAATATTTCGCCGCTAATCTGCCTAAAGATTATAAACCAGCTTTCGGGATTCTGTTGGACCTTGTGGGGGATAAGGAAGCAAAATTCTACAAAGAAACAAACTCAATGATGTATGCGCCTGATGTTGTAGATATTATTTGGACCACAGCCAGTGAACTTAATGCAACATCATTTAGTAACCTTGAAGGTGAAGGTATTTACGATGATCATATTCCTTTAAACCAGGCAGGATTAAGAACTGTAAACATTATTGATGCTGAACTTGTTGGTGCTAATTCTCCGGATGAAAGAAGAAATTACTGGCATACACATAATGATACCATCGATAATATTGGTAAAGAAACGTTAAAACAAGTTGGCGAGGTATTAGTAAGAATCATCTATTCAATTGAATTTACCGGGCCAAAGTCTTAATTAAATATGAGAGCTGCTATGAAAAAGTTTACACAATTTAAAATTGCATTCGAACCTTATATTCCCGAATTAGTTAGCGGTGCACTATGGGAATTAGACATTGATGGTATTACGGAAGAAGAAAAAGAGCTTAGCGTTTTTGTTAATGAAAACAAAAAGATAAATCTTAATTCCGTTCAGTCCGTTTTAGAAAACCTGCAGAAAGAAAATGTAATAGAAAGATTCTCCATTCATGAGTTCGAATTTGAAGATAAGAACTGGAATGAAGAATGGGAAAAATCAATTAACGTTATTGAAGTTAGTGAACGGATTGTTATTAAACCTTCATTCAGAGATTATCACCCCAAACCGGAGCAGCTTGTAATTACAATTGACCCCAAGATGTCATTTGGTACAGGTGAACATCAAACTACAAAACTTGTTCTTAGAATGCTTGAAGAGGAACTTAACCCCGGTGTTAAAGTTCTTGATATTGGAACCGGAACCGGTATTCTTGCAATTGGTGCAGTAATGCTTGGTGCTTCAGGTGCAGTAGGAATTGATAACGACGAATGGTGCTTTATTAATGCCAAAGAGAATATTGAGCTGAATAATGTCTCTGATAAAATTGATATTAAACTTGCCGAGATTACATCAATTCACCCTGAAAAATTTGATCTTGTCTGCGCTAACATCAACAAAAATATCCTGATTGATATTGCCGGAGAGGTTTACAAGTATGTCAATGATTCCGGTAAACTGATACTTTCGGGTCTTTTAGTTCAGGATGAGAAAGATATAAATGACCATTATTCATCGTTAGGTTTTACGCCCGTAAAGACGAAAGTACTTGATGAATGGGTTTCAATCCTATTTCAGAAAAACACAATTACAGGCTAATCGAATTTAGCAAGCAGATTCTGTAGTTCTGCCTGTTCCACTGTATTTAACATTGAAGCAGTTTCATATATATTCTTCGAGTTTTGCGGATACAATGCTTCAATTTTATTTTTACCTTCGTCTGTAAGTTCTGCCAGAATCATTCTTCGGTCAACATTAGAAGGCACTCTTCTAACAAAACCTTCCTTTTCCAGGTTATCAATAACACAGGTTATATTTGCACCGCTAACAAAAAGTCTTTCACCTATTTTCTTAAGAGTCATGGGACCTTCATTTAAAAGAACCTCTAACACTCCGTACTGCGGAACAGTCAAATCAGCTTCAAATATAGTTTTTACCTGAGCCTTCCTAAATTTTTCATACACCTTGTTAATCTGACCCCATAATTCGATTGCTGTTTTAATTTTCTCATCTGTCATAGATTCAATCCATTCATTTTTAATATAAAGTAATTAACTTGTTTATAAGTTTCAAATAAAAAATTTTTCACTTACTTATAGTACCCGAGGTATTGCGATTAAACCTGTTTAAAAATAACATGCGTTCTCAAATAATAATAAACTTTTTTTCATGATTATTAATTGCATGTATCTATTAATTGAATTTCCATTATAAGGATTAGAATTTTTTTTGTACTCTTGATTTGTAATAATATTTTGTAGTAATTTAAATGTTCTTAATTAAATGATTTCATTTGTACTTTTAAACAGGACACATTAATAATTCTTTTGTTTACTGAATCAATATTCTGAAATACAAAAACTATTTAATAACTAATTTGATTTACTCTTGAACACTGAATTTATAAATTTTCTTCAGGCTGCGCATCAGAAATCTTCCAAATCCGGTAACACAATAATTAATTATACCTTTAAGCTTGAAGAGACAAATCTGTTTGATAATTTATATCCTATTGCAAAGGGATTTGAAAAATATTTTTACTGGGATAAACCATCATGCGGATTTTCTTTTATTGCACTGGGTGAGCTTCTGTCAATAAAAGAAAGCGGCAAAGCAAGGTTCATTTATACTGGTAAAAAAGTAAATGGAATTCTTTCAAATTTCTTTTCAAACGATAATAAGATAAACGAAAAAATTCCATTGTTTGTTGGCGGTTTAAAATTCCTACCGGAAAATGAAAAGTCAATCTGGGAAGATTTCAGTGACAGTCATTGGTTTGTTCCGAAAATTATTTTATCAAAGATTGACAATAAAGAACATGTAACGTTTAATTTTATTTTTCCACCTGATGCATCCAATAAAAAAATTACAGAGGAATTCGAGAAAAGATTAACTCTTATTAAACAAAGCAGACATGAAAATTTTAGTTCAACTCCCAAAGTAATACATCTGAATGGAAATTCACCTAAAGATAAAAAGAGATGGCAGGAAAGCGTAAGGAAGACACTTGAAAAGATTGAGTCTGATATTATTACGAAAGTTGTACTTTCGCGGATGGTTGAAATCGAGATAGAAAAAGAACCTAATATATTCAACTTCATTTCTTCATTCAGAGAAGATTATCCTGATTGTTATATCTTTTCTTTTCACTCCGGTAAAAGTACTTTCTTCGGCGCATCGCCGGAAAAATTTGTTGAGCTTGGGCCCGAGTTTATTTCTACCGATGCATTGGCAGGTTCTGCCCCACGAGGCAAAGATGATAATGAAGATGAACGGCTTGCCAAAGATTTACTTGAAAGTATAAAGGATTTAAAAGAACACAAAACAGTATTAGATTTTATTGATCTGCAATTTAAATCAAACGATTGCGAGATTTCTTTCGACAGTGAGCCAAAGATTAAAAAACTGAAAAATATTCAGCACCTCTGGACTCCTGTTCAGATAAAAGTAACTGGGGAGAATAGTATTTTCCATATACTTGAAAAACTTCATCCGACTCCGGCTGTATGCGGTTTACCACAAAACTCTGCAATCCAGCTTATCAAAGAAACCGAGGATTATCCAAGAGGTTTATATTCAGGAATAGTTGGCTGGTTTAACAGGGATAAGTTTGGTGAGTTTACTGTTTCCATAAGATCTGCATTAAATATCGGGAAAAAAATTTACGCCTTTGCCGGCGGCGGAATACTTGATGGATCTGATCCTGCCCAGGAAGTTAAAGAGACTGATTTAAAATTCAAGCCTATCTTATCTTTGTTTGATAATGATAAAAAAAGTTAACCGGAATTATTTTTGGTGTACCACGTTTGTCCAGGAATTAGCTTCCCTTGGTGTTAAGTATGCATGTATTTCTCCGGGTTCAAGAAATACTGCACTTACCATTGCATTCTCAGAAAATAAAGCAATTAAATCTTACGTTATTATTGATGAGCGGTCAAGCGGCTTCTTTGCCCTTGGTTTGGCAAAAGCATCTCAAAGTCCTGTTGCAATTGTAAGCACTTCAGGTACGGCAGTAGCAGAGTTTTATCCGGCTATAATTGAAGCATATTATCATCACGTTCCTTTGATTGTTTGCACAGCAGACAGACCACCGGAATTATTAAACTGCGGGGCCAACCAAACCATTAACCAGGATAACATTTTCAGGAATCATATAAGATGGTATTTCAATCTTGGCTTACCGGAATTATCGGTTAAAAGATTATTGAACCTGAAGACAATTGCTGCAAGAGCATATTATGAAAGCACGATAGATTCAAAGGGACCGGTTCATTTGAATTTCCCTTTCCGTAAACCATTCGAACCAAATGATTTTACAGATGAGATACAGGAAGATTTAATTAAATCAAAAATCTCTTCTTCTAAATTAACGGCATCAAATCAAGAGAATGTTAAAAGCACTTACAGCAAAAAGGATTTTAACGAACTTTATAAACTTCTAAAGCGAACAAAAAAAGGATTGATAATCGCCGGTCCTGATTATATTGATTCTAACTTTGCAGAAAATTGTACAAAGCTCGCGGCTAAATTAAAGTATCCAATATTAGCTGATGGAATTTCCCAATTAAGATTTGGCAAACACAACAAAAAAAATATTCTTGTAAACTTCGAAGGCTTTTTAAGAACCGATTCTTTTTTAAAGAATTGGAATCCCGAATTGATCCTTCATTTTGGCAAAACCCCAACTTCAAAAGGACTGGAATTATTTTTTGAGCAAAGTGATTCTTTAAAATATCTTGTTAATGAATTTGGCGATTGGTATGATCCGTCAAACAAAGCGGTGGCAGTAATCGGGTTGAAACCTTCTGTTTATTGTAAATCCATTATTGATGCGCTTGAAAAAGATAATTTCCAAAGAGATGAAGATAACTGGCTTAATACTTATTTGAAACTGGAAAAAATTTCTGTAACCAGCAGAGAAAAAATAATTGATAAAGCCGACTTTCCGTTTGAGGGCAGAATTATCGGAGAAATAACTTCCCTGCTTCCTGATAATTCAATGCTGATGATTTCCAATAGCATGCCTGTACGTGATACTGATTATTTCGCTGTCAAGTCGGATAAGACTATTTGTGTTTACAACAACCGCGGCGCAAGCGGCATAGATGGAATTACTTCGACTGCTCTTGGCATTCAGGCTCATTCTCAAAAACCTACCGTATTAATAACCGGTGATCTTGCGTTCTATTATGATTTAAATGGATTATTAACTTCACTTAAATATAAAATTCCGTTAGTAGTTGTTCTTGTAAACAATAATGGCGGCGGCATTTTCCAGATGCTTCCCGTTTCGGGCTATGATAAAGTTTTTAATGACTACTTTATCACTCCGCATAACTTGAATTTTTCTTCTATTGTTAAATCATACGGCGGCAGTTTTATAAACATTACAAGCTGGAAACATTTGAAAGCGGAATTTAAATCAGCATTAAGGCAAAACAAGCTCACAATTCTGCAGGTAAAAACCAATTCAAAATATTCTGCAGATTTACGAAGAAAATACTGGTCAAACATCTCAAAGGATTTATCAGAAAAATTCCAATGAATAATTCTGAAAAAATAAATCTGAATTATCAGGTTAAAACTTCTTCCGATTCCAGAATTTCAATTATTTTTCTGCATGGTTTTACCGGATCATCAAACGACTGGCTGCCGTTCTTTAATAAATTAACCGCTCCTGCTACTTTAATTGCCGTTGATCTTCCCGGACATGGAAAAAATTATTCTTCAACATTACTGGATTACTATAACTCAGAATTTATTGTTAAAGAAATTGATTCTATCATAAATAATTTTTGTATCGGGAAAGTAATCCTTGCCGGTTATTCGATGGGAGGAAGAGCAGCATTAACTTACATTTGTAGTCACCATGAAAAAATAAGAGGAATTATACTTGAAAGCTCAACAGCAGGATTGGAGGATCCGGGACAAAAGAAAGAACGAATTGAACAGGATTCAAATCTTGCAGAGTTTATTGAACACAATTCAATTGAGACTTTTATTGATTACTGGTTGAATCTTCCGTTACTTAAGTCGCAAAAAAAACTTGATAAAAAAATCCTGGGTGAAATCCGAACTACGAAACTTTTAAACAACCGGATTGGTTTAGCTAATGCACTCAGAGGTTTTGGAACCGGTTCAATGAAAAACCTATGGCCGGAGCTTAAAAAAATAATCTGTCCTTCTTTGCTAATAACCGGTAATCTTGATGATAAATTCACTGCAATAAACAGAAGGATGAATAAAGAAATTAAAAACTCTACACATTTAATTATTGAAAACTGCGGACACAACACTCATTTAGAAAGACCGGAAGTTTTTGTAAGTTTGCTGAACAGTTTTATAAATCAGTTTATTTAAAAGGATGACAATGAATTTCAAATGGAAACCTTGCGGTAGTTATAAAGATATCATTTATGAAAAGATGGATGGCATTGCTAAGATTACAATTAATCGTCCGGAAGTTAGAAATGCTTTTCGCCCGGAAACTGTAATTGAAATGTATGATGCATTTGCAGATGCGCGCGAGGATTCTGAAATTGGTGTTATCCTGCTGACAGGTAAAGGTCCCGCCAAAGATGGTAAATATGCATTCTGTTCAGGTGGTGATCAAAGAATACGCGGGGACAAAGGTTACCAGGCAAAAAATGGAGTTCAAAGATTAAATGTTCTCGATCTTCAGAAATTAATAAGAAGTATTTCGAAACCTGTTATCGCTTTGGTTGCCGGGTATGCAATCGGCGGTGGTCATGTTCTTCATCTTGTATGCGATTTAACAATTGCAGCAGACAATGCAATCTTCGGACAAACCGGGCCAAAGGTCGGCAGCTTTGATGGCGGTTTTGGTGCAGGTTATCTTGCAAGAATTGTCGGGCAAAAAAAGGCACGTGAGATTTGGTACCTTTGCAGGCAATACAATGCAAAAGAAGCTGAAGACATGGGATTAGTTAATAAAGTTGTACCGGTTGAACAACTTGAAACAGAAGGAGTTCAGTGGGCAAATGAAATACTTGAGAAAAGTCCGCTTGCAATCAGGTTACTTAAATCAGCTTTTAATGCCGAGCTTGACGGGCAGGCAGGCATACAGGAATTAGCCGGTAATGCTACCTTACTTTACTATATGAGTGAAGAAGCTCAGGAAGGTAAGAAAGCTTATCTTGAAAAAAGAAAACCTGATTTTAAAAAATTTCCACGGGTTCCATAGAAATTTATGTTAGAAGCAAATGTACATACTCCGACAAAAATTGAAAGCTGGCTTTTAGCAAGCAGGCCTAAAACACTTCCGGCTGCAATTGTGCCCGTGTTAATCGGCTCTGCACTTGCTTACTCAGACGGAAGCTTCCAGGTTTTTACCGCTATCATAACATTAATTTGTTCATTGCTAATTCAGATTGCAACAAACTTTACAAATGATCTTTATGATTTTCTTAAGGGGACTGACAAGAAAGATCGTTCAGGACCAACACGGGTTGTTACTGCCGGTTTAATAACTCCAACTGAAATGAAGTACGGAGTTATTTTAACATTTGGTTTGTCATTCATTTTAGGATTGTACCTTGTAAGTATAGGCGGCTGGCTTATTCTGCTCATTGGTGTAATTTCCATACTAGCAGGATTTGCATATACTGCCGGTCCATATCCATTAGCTTACAATGGGTTAGGTGATATCTTCGTCTTCATCTTTTTTGGTTTGATTGGAACAGTCGGGACATATTACGTCCAGACACAGCAAATTTCTCCGCTTGCTTTCTGGTCATCAATACCAGTTGGAGCATTGATAACAAATATATTAGTCGTTAATAATTACAGGGATACTGATGAAGACAGGCTTTCCGGTAAAAGAACTTTATCGGTAATTTTTGGAAAAAGATTTGCGCGCCTCCAGTACGTTTTCTTCATGATAATCAGTTACCTGATTCTTGTGGTTGTATACTTTACTTTCAAACAGGAAGTATGGATTTTTCTGCCTGTGTTAACTTTCCCTGTTTCATTAAAACTTATTAAAATGATTTATACTCTGGAAGGTAAAGAACTTAACAGTACTCTTGCTTTAACCGCAAAACTATCCGCAATGTATGCTGTTCTGTTTTCAATTGGGATTTTATTGTAAAGGAAGAGGAAGAGTAAGATTATGAGTAAGAGTAAGAAAACGAATTATGGATATCTTTCTTACTCTTACTCTTGTTCTTACTCTTACTCTTGTTCTTACTCTCTCTTCCAGACTAATCCGCTTTATTTGCAATGACATTTACATTCTTCAACAAGGAAATAGATTTACCATCTCATCATCCTGCGTTCATTTCAAACGAAAGAACAATTTACTACGATGAACTGGATTCAATTATCTCAGGCATATCTTCGGCATTACTCAGGCATGGTGTAATCGAATCCGGCAAGGTTGCTATTCTTGCAGAACCTTGCATTGATTATTTACTTCTGTTAATGGCAACCTGGAAAATTAACGCTGTACCAATTCCATTAAACATCAGGTTATCCCAAAACGAATTGAAGACTTTACTGAAGCATTCAGGGACTTCTCATGTCCTGGTGGATGAAAAGAATGATTGGTTAATTGAAAAAAATAATACCGTTAAAATTATAAACTTCCCTTTTGATACAATGGGAACAGAGAATACTAATGAAAGCACATTGAGATATGATAAGACAGCTTTGATAATGTACACTTCAGGTTCAACCGGATTGCCCAAAGGCGTCCTCCATTCATTTAATAATTTTATTAACAGCGCATTAAGTTCACACTCCGCTTTTAGTTTCACACAAGATGACAAGTGGCTTCTGAGTTTGCCGGTTTACCACATCGGCGGACTTATGATTCTTATACGCACATTATTATTTGGTTCAACCTTAATAATCCCCTCTTCGCTTAAAACTGAAGACTTAGCCCATTCAATCAAAAATTTTAGACCAACATTAGCATCTCTTGTTTCCACTTCTTTATTAAGATTAATGGAAACTAATGTTAAGCCTGAGGAACAATTACGATATACATTTCTTGGCGGTGGTCCAAGCAGCAAAGATTTAATTTTTAATGCAAATGATGCGGGCTGGAAAATTGTCAAAGTTTATGGCTCAACAGAAACCACCTCGATGATAACAGCATTTGATACAGCAACCTACCCGGATAAAATAGAATCTTCCGGTAAAGCTTTACTCGGTAATAATATTGTAATCGTTGATGAACAAAATAAGATTCTTCCCCCAGGAAAGATTGGTGAGATAGCCGTTACCGGGAAATCAATTGCTAAAGGATTTTTATATAATGATGAACTATCCTATTCTTCATTCCGGGATAATTATTTTCTAACCGGGGATTTCGGATACATTGATGATGATGGTTTTCTTTTTGTTGAATCAAGAAACACAGATTTTATAATCAGTGGCGGCGAAAATCTAAACCTGAAAGAGGTGGAAAAGCAAATACTGCATCATCCAATGATTAATGAAGCCTGTACATTTGGGTTACCTGATAATACCTGGGGAATGATTTTAGCCGCAGCAATCGTACTCAAAGAGAATATTCAACTAAATGAAAAAGATGTGACTGATTATCTGCGACAACATCTGGCTTCATTTAAAATTCCCAAGAAAATAATTTTCCTTAAGTACCTGCCCAAAACCGAACTTGGGAAAATAAGAGTAGACGAACTAAGAAACATGTTTCATTAAATAACTTTTTACATCCGCAGGTATCGGTGTTTTTTTCCATTCTTTCTTGGAAACAAAAACGTGAACAGTTTTTGCTTTTGCCAGTATAGCGTGGTTCTCATTTACAAAGAAATATTCCAGCGCAAAACTTGATTCTTTCAATTCCTCAACGGTCAATTCAACTTTAAGCTGGGTAGAAGGCAGAATTGGCTTTAAGTAATTAGCTTCTGTATGCACGATTGGAATGGCAAATTCATTATCTAAAAAATAATTTCGTATAAAATTACCATTACTCATAAACTCTTCATAGGCAGAGTGAGCAAGCCTGAAAAGATTACCGAAAAATAAAACACCGGCTGCATCGGTATCAAAAAAATTTATGCTGACAAGTTTAGTGAACATATTTCCTCAAAAGTTCTATGTTAATTTAGTGAATTTTTTGTTTATTCAATTTGTATAGAATTAAATAAACTTTATCTGAAAATTATTTTCCTTAAATTTGTGGAGTTTTTTTAAAGAGTACGATGAAATTATTACTTATAAAACTGGCTTTTCTAAATATACTTCTTTTGTTAACTGTTTCACTTCCCCAGGAAGTTGAAATCCGCAAAACTTACTTTCCAAACGGTGTTGTAAAGACCGAGGGTGAATATAAGAATAACATGCGAAACGGAAATTTCAAAGAGTTTTATGACGACGGTAAACTCTGGAAAGAATGGTACTTTGAAAATGATAAAGAAGAAGGCAGCCACAGGTGGTATTATAAAAACGGCACGACGCATCTTGACTGGAATTATATCCATGGTAAATTAGAAGGTATTTCACGCTGGTACTACGAAACAGGGGAACTGCTTGCTGAACAAAATTATATTAACGATAAACTTGAAGGCATTACAAAAACATATTACAAAAGCGGCGCTAAAATGGGCCTGTGGAAATATGAGAATGGTTTGCTTAATGGTTTATCCCAGACTTTTTTTGAAAACGGCAAAGTTGAAGTTGAAAAATATTATGTTGAAGGAAGACTTGAAGGAAAGAACCGGGTATACTTTGATTTCGGTAAACTGGCGCTAGAAGCAAATTATAAGAACAATAAACTGGAAGGTATTTCTAAACTATACTACCCGGACGGACTGATTAAAGTAATTGATACTTATGTCGACGGACAAATAATTAAACGTGAGCGTTACGATATAGTCGGCAAATTTGAAAAGACCGAGGAAAGCTTTAAAGATTTTTACGATAACGGGATAATTAAATCGGAAACAAGTTTTGATAACGGCTTGAAAGAAGGATTAAACAAAACGTATTACCCAAGCGGATTTATACAATCAGAATTTAATTATAAAAAAGGAATACCTGACAGCACCTGCATCGCTTACTTTGACAGCGGCACAGTAAAATCAATAATACATTATGAGAATACTAAAGAAACAGGATTAAGTGAGGAGTTTGATAAATCCGGGCAACTGATTGGAGCTATGACTTATAAACAAGGTATACTTGATGGTAAATCAGTTTTATACTACCCGGATAAATCCGTAAAATCCGAAATGAATTATGTTAACGGAAAACTTGAAGGTAAATCAAAAGGATTTTATAAAGATGGGAAGCTTGAATGGGAAGCGGAATATTCGGATAGTCTTTTAGACGGAGTTAAAACCTGGTATTATGCAAATGGAAACACGGAAAAATATTCTTTCTACAGAAAAGGAAAACAAAGCGGCTTATCTGTTTCCTATTACGAAAATGGATTTGTTAAATCTGAAGCAAAGTATGATGAAGATGTTCTGATTTCAGAAATCAATTATGATGAAAACGGCAGAGTTATAAAATATAATACTCAGACATCACCTAAATGATATTTTCTTATTCTGCGTTTGATAGTTTGATTAGATTAACCTGAAAAGTCTTTAATGTGCCCTATTCAACTTTAACTTGTTTATTATCAAGGTTGATTTGAAGAGTATTATCATATTTCGTGAATTCGACAGTTTCGAATAATCCATCCGGCAGTTTCTTTGAGATTATTTCTTCACCATCATCATTAACCAATTCAAGTTCAAGCCTGGAGTAATACCACTTACCATCCTTAAGCGTTGGTAATTCAGAAGTAATATATGCAACTTTATCACCATCAATTGTAGCGTCGGTAATTACCTGGTCACTTTGTAATTCTTTGGTCCAGGTTATTTTTTCATCTTCAATATCAACGCTAAAAAGATTTGAGTTTGTAAAACCAAGGAACTCTGTTTCCTCAGCATTAAATTTACCGGAAGTAAAACTTAACGGTACTTTGCCAATAAAATTTCCCTCATTATCAAAAAAATTAGTCTGCTCAAGGAAAACAGTATCAATCCATGAATATGTACCCGTTGCAATCAGGTTGCCGCTTTCTGAAATTACAACTCCGGTAGCGTTTGTTCCTTCAATATCTTTCTCAATATTAATTCTTCCGTCTGAAGTAACTATAAGCAATCTTGAAAAATAATTTTCCGGTTCGGAAACAAGAATAACAGATTCGTCATCAAGCGTGGCAAATTTTATTGAACGCTCAAATTCAGGTTTGGTATTGTAATTTGGTTTTATCGTATTAACCAATTCACCTTTGTTATTGTAGAATTCAATCACACCATCAAAAGAATAGACAACCATAAGTTCACCCGCCTGAAAGATTGAAGCGGATGGATACGGCACATCAAAAGGTAAGGATTTCGAAACGGAATAAACCTTTTCCCCTTTTTCATTATAAACTTCAAAATAAACCTGGTTATTCTCACCGGTTTTAGATGCACCGCCGGATTTATTAGTCTCCACTTTCCAACCAGGAACAGGATCACCGGCCAAAATGCTGCCCGCCATAAAAAACACAAATATTACAAATACTTTTTTCATCTCACTTCAAATATAATAATTTCTTCACTTGGATTTGATTCCTAATTTTATCTTTAGATTCAACCGACAATTTTGCGAAATAAATCCCGCTTGCAAACTCATGACTGGTCCAGCTCAATTTATGTATTCCGGCTTCAATTTCACCAGAATAAACTTCAGCTACCTTCCTGCCAAGCACATCATAAATTGAAAGATTCATGAAATTTCTATCCGGAACCTGAATCTCAAAATTTGTCTGACTATTAAATGGATTTGGATAATTACGGGATAAACTCCATTCAGTTGGTAATTCATTGTCTTCCAAATGAATACCTGTAGTATAATCGAAGAATTTAAGAATTTCTGAAGCCAGCATTTTTCTTTGCGATAATGAGCTGATTGTTTCAAAAGGAAAGGAAATATATACAAGCTTACCCAATTTATCACTTGCACCAAATTTACCCGAGTATGAAATTCCGGCTTTCATATAATCACCATTAGTTCGTTTTGCATTATACTGAAGAATATTTACACCGCCATTAACTGCTTCTATGTCATCAGGATAATCTTCAGGATACACTTGTCCGATAGTAGCTGCAACGGAACTAAATGAAGTGCTTTCAACTCCTTTAACCGAATTTTGTGTTGAAGAGCCGTCATTTAAATAAACAGCTTTCAAGTAATTATTATAAAAGCTCAAATCACCTGCCTCGGATGCTGAATGACTTCTTCCTAAATCCCAACCAATTTCAGAACCGGAAATAAAAAGATTTCCCCCGTTCTCAAGGAATAACTTTAACTTGGTTTGCTCTGCAGATGTAAACGTATTGTCCACAGTTGATTCATCCCCAAGAAACCATATTACAATATCGTAACTGGAAAGCTCAACAACTCCGCTTATTACAGATTCATTTGAACAGGAAGATATTGTAAACGAATCAGTCAGCTCCTGCAGGTAGTTTGCAGCGAACGAATGAGTTGGTTTACCCCAGCTTCCCGAACCACCGTACCTGTCAAATCCGTCTACAATTAAGATTGAACCGGCAGAATTATCTGCATTGTAATTTACATAAATATCGCTGGCTTCACTTTCATTTGGAGTTCCAACTGTATCCACAGCAGTTAACTTGTAATAATAAACTTCGTTGTTAGTAGGGATTAAAAATCCAGAAGGACTGTTAAAACTAATTGATGAAACAGACTTTGTTAGTTGTGTTTCGTCTGATGCCAAAAACCAATTCTGCAGGTTACTTGAGTAATACAACCTGTAGCCTTTCAGGTCTGGCTCTGTATTTTTAGTAAAAGTTACATTAATTCCTCTATTATCAATACCGGCAGTAACCGAGTTTAAAGTTGGAGTGGATGGAGGCGCAATATCCTTTCTTGTAATAGAAATGGGAAAATAAGCTTTGTCTTTATTTCCCCTTGTGTCCTCAGTAAAAATATAAAGCAAATAATTTCCTTCGGGTAATAGCCCGGTATCAAAATAATTTACAGGAACAGATAAACTACTGTTAACGCTATTGGCACCGTAACCATTTGTAATTATATAATAAGGATCGCTAAGCGTAGCTTTCTCTTCCCAGAAAACATTACCGACTTGTGCATCAGAAGGCTTTTTGTCAAACTGAAATTTAAGTCCGTCATCCGGAGGATTATAAATAATTGCAGAGTCCGGTGACAGAATTCTGTAACCGATTTTATATGTACCATTGTTTGTCTGAGTTGAACCGGCAGAGCCTGGTCCGTTTCTTTCATCAATCCTTATAATTATATCAAGTTTACCGGACAATCCTGAAAAAGGAATTATCTGCGTTGAATTCTGCCGCCTGAACAATAAACTGCTTTTACTTATTACCGGAGTATAACTATCTGTGTATGGCTTCAATCCTCCGCCATCTCTAATTGAATTAATCTCAACGCCGGATGCAGAGGCAGAGCTTACAAGTTCACGTTCAGTCAGATGAACGTGTCCCATACCTGCAATCACACTTCCCAGAATTGTCTGCCCTTTTAATACAGTTGAGCCCACAGTTAAAGCCGGATTCGGTTGAATATGAATGTAGGTTATATGTTTCCATCTTCCATTGATATTTGTGCGAACTCTGACCCAGGAATTTGAACCATCGTTGGCATCAAATGAATTTACTACTCCGTCTATGCAAGGATAAACGGGACTTCCATCTGCCAATCCAATATCAACTCCGCTATGAAAATGATTTGCCGATAGTGTATTCCTGAACTCGGCAAACGTTGCATTTAAATTATGACTGGAGTTAAATGGAGGAGCTGGCCATTGAAATGAAACTGTATCTGTTTGTGTATGGACGGATCTCAGTAAAGAAACGAATAGCAGTAGTAATATTTTAACTTCTATAACTTTCATTTACAGCAAAATTAAATACTGTTTACCGAAGAATCAAAATTCAAATTAAGGCAAACAAATTTAACGATTAACCTTATATAACCTGAAATTTCCATAATATGGATTGTCATATACTTTTATAAGTCGCGAATTTAACTTTGGGAATATTCTATCTTCAAAATAATTTCTATTTTTATCCTGGATTGTTTTTTTTCCTCCAAGAATTACATAATCATATTTATGAGACAGAATACTTTTTATGTCTGACATATAAGAAATGTAATTTGCATCCCGGTAGAAATCCCACAATACAAGGTCACCAATAATAACGTCTTCTTTATTTATCTTGAATTGCAAAGCGCTTTTCATTTCCGGGTAAGAAGTATTCCATCTTGATTTGATGAGAAGAATATTCCCTACAAGTAAGGATAAAAGAATAAGTGAAATGAACAGTAAAATCAGTTTACCTCTTAAATTATTCCATCCGTTATAGAACCAGTAAAACATAAACGAAATAAGAATGCTTACAGTTGGTAATACCAGAGATAAATAACGCACGTTCTTATTCCATATAAACAGGAAAAAGGAAAAAAGTACCAGGATTGTTAGCAATGAAAGGATTCTAATAACTTTCTTATGTTGAAATAGTCCGAAGAATATTGCAAATGCCGAGAGGATGAAAATATGTACACGGTAAGGGAAGGAAATAAACTCACTATATCTCCGGCTTTCCTCAGTAATTAATTTTAAAGGATGGAATATTGCCCCTTCATTATTAAAGGTTGTTGTTTTATCAAGGTAAGCATAAAGATATTTCCAGAAATTAAAATCAGAATTTCCCTGTGTAAAAATTATTAACGCAGAAATTAGTATAACTCCAGTTATGGGCACCAGGAAAAATTTCAATCCGGTTTTAAGATTTTCTATCGTTGTAAACTTATGCCTTTCAAAACCTGTGTAAACAATTATAAATGATATTATCGCTAAAATATAATTCGGATGAAACCCAGCTAACACAAAGGACAGAAAACCAATAAGGAGAATTTTACCAGACCTGAACTGAAATTCTTTATCATATAACAGAAGAACGGTGAGGATGATACCTATGCCAAGGAATATATCCGGCCGGACAATATATGATGAAATAAAAAAGATATTATCGGTTGAAAGAATAAGTACAGGCAGAATTGCCCAATACTTGTTTTTAAATATTCTTTTCGACAAAATATATAGAACGATAAATATTGCCACCACAATAAAAAGATTTACGAGGCGTGATAATATTATTTCCTTTGGAACTATAAGATGAAATCCCAACAACAGTAATTGGTAAAAAGTAAACTGGTAAACTGTTGTGGGCAAACCACCATCTAAAACTGCTGTAACCCAGAATCCCTTCGTCCCCCAAAAATTATAAACCGGTACTGCCACCCAATTTTCATCATAAAGAACCCGCTTATCAAGAAATAAAAAAAACTGAACAAGGTAAATAAATACCGGCAGCAGTAGCGGATAATTCTCCGAAAGAATAAGTCTTATTTTATTTGATGAGATTACCATAATAAAATTTTTATGTGAATGAGGCTTTCTTTTGCCGCTTCAAAATTCTTTCAGCCCGGAATTAAACACCTGCACCGATAAATCAAATTCACTACTTAAGGATTCTTTCTGCCTTTTCCAGCCTTCCCAGGCTGCGTAGAAAAGTCCGATATGAATTAAAGCAATACCAATAGCAAATGCATTAACGATTAAAGTGTAACCGTTAAAAGGTAAGAAGAGCAGATTTGTACAAAACAGGCAAAGCAAAGTTGTAACTGCAAGAATCTGCGGCATAATTAATTTCAGGAATTTCCTTTTACGAACAGTTTTTGGTGTAGCCATAAATCTTAGCCTGATTCCAAATAATGCGTAGAGAAATGCAATTGTGTAAATTGGCCACGTTCCAAACACAAGTATTATTCCTCTCAGCCTGAATCCCGGTTCCAATGGTTTTACTCTGTAATGTTTACCTGCAAACTGGTGGGTATAAATAAAAATGAACAGGAAAGGAATTGCATGATACAGGTAGCTTGCAAAGTATTTTGTAAACTGCGCCGATAATCCGGACAATGCAATCAGCGCCATCAAAATATGAAATGCGATTATTGGCCCGGCTGTATAATAAGTCATTCTCGTTAAGTAACAAACATGTTTGTTAAAACTAAGTTTTGTAAATATCTTCGGGTAAATCCTGAATAAGGTATCAAACACTCCCCTTGCCCATTTTAGCTGCTGCTTAAAGAATGAAGTCAGATCATTTGGGACTAAACCTTTAGCAAGCACTTGTGGAATATAATCAGTTTCCCATCCGTTTGCGTGTAGCGTTATGGATGTATTTAAATCCTCTGCAAGTCCTGGCACATAACCACCGATTGAAACCAATGCTTCGCGTCTGAATACTGAGTTGCTTCCGAAAACTGTAGTACAACCGCAGCCATTCATTCCAAGTGTTGAAGGACCAAAGAAATCATCGTTCAATTCTGCACAGGCGGAAGCTACAAAACTTTCCTGTGAATTATAATGATCAAGCAGAATTTGTACTGCACCAATTTTAGGATTTTCAAATCTTCCGGGAATTTTATCAAGATATTCCGGCGCCGGTATATGGTCAATATCAAATATAGCAATCAACTGGCCCGAAGTTTTTTTTATCGCATTATTAATATTACCTGCTTTATTATTTTCATTGCTTTCACGTAGGAAATAACCAATTTTATATTTATCTGCAAGAACCTTATAATCTATATTGTTCCCGTCATCAAGTAAAAAGGTTTTATGCGGGTAGTGAATTTCTACGGCAGCTTTAACTGCCCTTTCAACCATCCAAAGAGGTTCATTAAATGCAGGAATAAAAACATCAATTGTAAAATCTTTTTCCCCCGGTTTCTCTACAGGGTATTTTGCGTGTAAAATGATATACCATACCGAATAAATTTGTGTAAAAGAATAAAGCAGCGCAAAGATGAGTAACAAAACATAAAGAGGATTATAAATTTTTAAATCATCCCACCACCAGCTAAAAAAAGAAACCGATGCTAATAAACCAAGGCTGATTAATACTGTAAGCTTAAATTTAATTTTGTATTCATTTGTCATTCTCAGGTTATCCCTTGTTTTAGATTGATGATTTTTTCAGAATGAAATTTTTCCTGGTAGATTTGATATAACTGAATGGTGAAAATAATGCTCCGATAAATTCGTTATAAGCAAATAAGAATGTTTTCCTGTCAAGCTTCAATATAGACTTAATCATTCTAAAGATAAGCCATTTTAATAACCAGTCAACAAAAGCAAACTTCAACAGTTGCAATTTTTCATTCTTAGTGTACTTATTAACCGTAAGTAAATATGCCGGGAATGATTTCCCATTGTTGAATATCTGTTTTTTCAACGCTGCATATTCTTTCCTGTGAAAGTGTTTTACTAAAGCAGATGGTTCATATCTGAGCTTATAGCCAAAGGATACAGTCCTCTGGAACATTTCAATATCGCCGCCGCCGCAGGTTGGTGTTCCTACATCAAGAGCTACATTAAAGTCTCCTATTGTATCAAATAATTTTTTACGGAAAGCCATATTAGTACCAACTCCCCATGCACTTGACCAGAACCTGTTTTGGGAATTCAGTGACGATTTTGAAATTGTGAAAGAATTGTATCCTTTACTCATTCCTCCATATAATTCAAAATCTACCTGCGCATCAGATTCCAACTCAGCAGGAAGAGTTAAACCGGTAACAGCAAAAATTTGCGGATTATTAAAACCAAGAGCAATGCCATTAAGCCAACCACCCGATGCAATTGCATCATCATCAATAAATGCAACAATATCAAATGAAGCTTCTCTGATTCCCCTGTTCCGTGCATAATCCAAACCAGGTTTGTTTTCTCTTACATATTTTACTTTGAATTTTTCTGCTACCTGGAATACCGAATCATCTTTTGTGCAATTATCAACAACAATAACTTCGTATGCTGGATAATCAAGTTCAACCAGACTTTTAAGACAGACTTTAAGTGATGCTGCCCTGTCTCTTGTACAAACAACCACACTGATTGCCGGTCTATTTTTTTTAATGGGAGCATCAATTTTTTCAAACAAATTCTTTGTTAAGAATTTACCTCCGACATTCGCAGAGATTTTATCAATTAAAAATTCTTCATTAAAAACATTTTTATCATCTATCGGAATCTGTATTTCCCCAAGCGGAATGCCATTCAGCATCGGGACAAGCAATACTGCATCATACCTATCCTCCATGTATAAATCATTTATCTCTGATGATAATTCTATTTCATGAATTTTTATCATTCAATTAACCTATTTAATTTGGCTTAAAGATGAATAAGCAAATGGATTAATATTCTCTAAAAATTTCCTTTCAACTTCAGCAATTATATGATTCCTGTTAAGGGATTCCCCGCCGTCTTTAGCTGATATCATAACCAGCGTCTTGCTATCTGAAGTAATACTTAATTCAGGATTGCCATCAAGGATTAGTTCATCGGATTCCAATATATCTTTAAGTTCAATTGATTTTCTATTCTCAATAGCATATTTCTTTTTTCTAATCTCGGTATGCCATAGTAAATAATTTTTATATGTTCCCAGCTCTGATGAAACACCATTCCAGTAATTATAGACAACAAGGACGCCAACAATTTTTTCCCACATTGAATACAATCTTAATTTTTCAGAGATATAAAGTGATGACAAAAGAATTTTCATTAAATACAAAATCGCAAAATTCTTTTTGAATGCTAATCGTTTTACAAACAGTTGGATTATATGGTACAATCCATAAAGTTCAAAAGTCTCTTTAAAAAAATATTCACTAACTTCCGGATGGAGATTTATCATTCTTACATTTGAATACCCGTAAAGCTTCTGTCTCCTCAGCCATTTTTTTAAGTCATTCGTCTCATAATGGTAGCCGCCTATCTGATAGGAGAATTTAAATTTAATCCCGGCTTTTAAAAGTTTAAGTCCAAATTCGTAATCCTCGTGTCTTTTCAAAGATTTGGCAAAACCACCCAATGAAAAAAACAAGTCCCTGTTAATTGAAAAGTTGCCTGAGAAAAAATCCATGAAATTAAACCTGTGACCAGGTTGACTCATTTCATAAAACCTATCTTCCCACCATCTTCTTGCCCTTTGCTGCCAAACAGAAGGTCTCTTTGAAAACATTGGTTTGGAATAGCCAACAATAACCTGGTTATTTTTTCTGTTAGAATAATGCTGATGAATAAAATCATGAAACGGAATAATGTCATCATCAAGAAATATAAGATGACTTCCGCGGGCTTTATCTGCGCCGGCATTTCTTGCAGCGGCTGAATTGCCGAACTGAACATTAAAAGCTTCAATCCTGAATAAAAATTGATTGGTGGTTTTGCTAATCAAATTAACAGTATCATCTATGCAATTATCCGCAACAATAATAACCTCAAAATCATTTTGATTGAAATTCTGTTCAGACAAAGCTTTTAAAATTTTTAATAATGAACCAATCCTGTTATGGGTTGGAATGATAATACTTATTGGAATTGAATTGATCATTCGACCTCCAGAATTTCTTTTGGAGAATATGAATGTATTTGAACAACTTTTTTAGTAACATTTTTCTTAAGTCTTCTTAGTGCTTTAAAATATTTGAATGGTCCGGTTAAAGCCCCGATTGCTTCTAAAAATGCAAGCTCAGTCTCAATTTTATTTGCAGTTGAGAATATGGCTTTAGTCAAATTTTTAAGATGATAATTAGCAAACCAAAGTGGGGCAAAGTACAGCATTTTGAATTCTCGTTCATAGAATAATGCTCTCGTCCACCATGCATAAACACCAACACCATAACCGTAAATTGTGTTTTTAAGATTCTGATAATTTTCTCTGTGTCTGTGCCATACAAGCGCTTTTGGTTCATAAACAATTCTGTATCCATTCAACAAAACACGGTAAAAGAATTCCTGGTCGCCACCACTGCAGGTCGGCATTCCGCCGTCCAATGCTTCATCAAATAAACCAACTTCACTTAAAACACTTTTACGTATTGCCATATTAACGCCCGCACCAACATTTCCTGCTGCAACAGGAGATAGATTTGAAGAATCAAATTCTCTTCTCAGAAAGCCACGGTTAAATCCATTAGTCAGTTCAAAATAAACCTGTGCTTCTGTTTCAAGCTCATATGGCATTGTAATTCCGGTTACAATTGCTGTTGCCGGATTAGAAAAATTTTCAGCTAAATTTTTTAACCAGGATGGATCAACACGCGCATCATCATCCGTAAAAGCAACAAACTCACCTTTGGAGATTCTTAGACCGGTATTCCGCGCTATATCAAGTCCGATCCTTTCTTCTTTATAATAAATAAACTGAGGATAGTCTGTTAGTAAATCGTACGTTTCATTATTAACAGGTGCACTATCAATGACAATAATTTCTTTATCGGGATAATCAAGATTTGCTAAACTCTCCAGGCAATTTTTCAATTCTCCCGCCCTGTTATGAGAACATACAACAACCGAAACAAACGGTAATTTAGTTTGTTTGCTGAACTTGTTTTTAACCATCGCTGCCCAAATATTGTATGAAATCTTTTCCACATACTCTTTCATATCATCAATATCTACTATCCCATTTTCAAGTTTAAAGGTTGATCTGCCCACAACAGAATCTTTGTACTTAAACACAACAAATATTCTTTCATACTCTTTCAACTCAGGAAACGAATTCTTAATGTTCAATACATCAAGACTGCAGACTGCTATTTTTGAAAAATCTTTTCGCTTACTCATAGAGCTGCTTCCAGTTTTTTATACTGAGACATGTTGTAATGCTTTAGATATTTATTTATTGCCGGCTTTACTAAACCATCATATGCAATTTCACCTTTCTCAATCCAGATTGCTCTTTCTGTAACCCTTTCAACATCGGCAAGATTGTGTGATACCAGAATTAATGTAGTACCTGTTTTACAAACCTCATCAATCTTTTCATAGCATTGAGCCTGGAACTCAGCATCACCTACAGCAAGAACCTCATCAACAATTAAAAGGTCAGGGTCCGCATGAATAGCAATTGAGAAACCTAACCGGGTTGTCATTCCAGATGAAAAATACTTTAAAGGTGTATCAAGAAATTCTTCAACACCTGAAAACGCAATTATTGAATCAAGTTTCTTTTTTAATTCTGATTTTGGTAAACCGTTAAATGCCCAGTTAAGAAAAATATTTTCTCTGCCTGTGAGGTCGGGATAAAAACCAACTCCCAGTTCAATTAAAGCCAAAAGCCTTTTAGAATAAATATTTATTTTTCCGGAAGTAGGAAAATGAATGCCCGAAATAATTTTTAACAATGTAGTTTTACCGCAACCATTACGGCCAATAATAGCGACCTTTTCACCCTGTTCAATATCAAGGTTTATATTTTTGAGTACGTCCCATTCCCATTTTTGTTTTGGATTCTTAAATAAATGGGCAAATCCTTCCTTTAAGGATTGGCTTCTTTCATACCACTTAAATTTTTTATTCAGGTTAAAAATTTCTACTGCAAGATTCTTCATAGGGATCAGGATAACTCTGCAAATTTGTGTTTGAAATTATTAAAGACAATAAAGCCGGCCAAAAAGATTGCTGCAAAAGTAAAAACCATTACTAATGCATAAATTTTATCCGGTACATTGTTGTAGTAAAGTATAGCGTGGTAAAAACCAATTATATGTGTCATCGGATTAAGTTTCAGAATCCATTGATAAACGACAGGTACATTTGATAAAGGATAAAAAACAGGTGTAAAGAAAAACATTATTGTTCCGGCAAGCTGAACAAGTTTTGGAACATCTCTAAAGTAGACTGAGATTGTAGCCACAAAAAGTCCGAGCCCTGTTGTAAATAGAATCTGCAATAAAACAACTGCAGGCAATAACAGGAACAGATTTGAAAATTGTACAACACCCGTTAATAAAACCACTGTCAAATAAATAATAACCGAGACAATAAAATCGACAAAACAAACTGCAATATTTGCAAGTACAAGAATTTCATTTGGAAAAGCAATTTTGGAAATCAGATGTTTACTTTGAATAATTGACTCGCTTGCGCTCACAATTGCACTAAGTGTAAAATTCCATGCTAAAAAGCCAGGGATAAGATACAAGTGATAATTATCCATGCCCATCTTAATGAAAAAAGTAAAAACGAAATAATAAGTTGCGATGTAAAATGCCGGATTAAGCAGCGTCCAGAGCATACCAAGTACAGATCCAACATGTCTTAGTTTCAGTAATGCTTTAAATAGCTCGTAAAAAAGTTCTTTATAACGAAAAAGATTTTTGATATTTAGTCTGAATGAGATAATGAAGTTCTCCTTTGCTGCTCGAATCCGTTATTGTGTATTGTATATTAATTATAGCAGAATTAAGCGGAATGTCAATTAACAATTACTGTGTTGTGTTCATAATCATCAGGTAAAAAAATTAGCAGGAAAGATTCTTTGCGAATAAAACTATCTGAATGTTTTGAATACGGGAAATAAAAAAGGAACGGCTACACAAGGCAACCATTCCTTTAAGGTTTAAGGGAGGGGGGGGACTCTGTTAATACGGTATTCATAACAATGTTCGCCTCATAATTAAGAATACCGATTATTAAACTTTATATTATTAATAAGAACATTTTCAAAATTCAGGGATAAGATACTAATTTGATTTTAGTTATTGTCTGATCAGTATCTTATCCTTTAATGCATGCCCTCTTATTTTAATGAATAAGTACCACTCCTTTATCAGAGTGAAAGCACCGATACTTTACCAATTAGTAACTCAATCAATTATAAAGAACTTTTTTAAGAACGATCAATTTAAATAAACTCTAAACCTTCTATTGGTAATATCGTATTCTTTTATTTAAAATAAATATCAAATGTTGTTAATGGTATAAATTATGTTGTAAACGGTAGTTCGTAATAATTTCAATTGAAAAACATAATTGATTTTTAATTTTATCATCCATTAAAGCCAAAACTCTATAAATCCAACGGTAATTTTACAGTTATATTCGTATAACTGTTTTTAGAGCTTTCAATATTTATTTCGCCTTTAATTCCCTCTAATATTTTCTTAATTATAACCAAACCCAATCCGTTACCTTCCTGCTGGTTTAAATGCTCAGTAGATTTCTTGAAAGGAATAATGCGTTGAATCTGATAATAATCCATCCCGATACCGTAATCTTTAAAATTAAGCGAATAAAAATTATTGTCTCTTTTACCAAGTACAATTACGGGGCTATCCTGTTTGGAAAATTTAACAGCATTTTCTATCAGTTCGGTTATTACAATTTTTAATAACCTGCTGCTTAATTTTACAACTGCAGGTTCGATATCAGTCTGAATACTTCCGTTTCTTTCCCTGAGTAAATGATGCGAGCCAGCAACTTCCTTTATCAGTTCGTTATTTATAAGGCAAATATCATCTTCAAAAAGAATGTTATTCCTGTTTAATGAATCTAATTCCGAATGAAGGATAAACTTTTCGATTCTGTTATATAATCTTTTAGCCGAATAATCAATCCGGTCAACCATTTCCATGATTTCTTTTTTTTCAATTGTATCATTTTCCGAGAGGATTATTTGTGAATAACCCATAATTGCAACCAACGGAGTTCTAAGTTCATGAGGGAAAAACTTACTGATACTGTCTTTCATTTCCTCAATCTGCTTATTTATCGTTTTCCTTATTTCGAGCCTGATATTAATGGCGCGTAATAGATCATCGGTAGAGAACGGTTTCGAAATGTAATCGTCTGCACCAAGGTTCATACCCCGACGTAATGAGACATAATCATTTTTTGCAGTTAGGAAGATAAAGGGAATTGTCTTTGTCCTGATATTCTCTTTTACCTTGCGGAAGAATTCAATCCCGTCAAGAAAGGGCATCATAATATCGGAAAGGATAAGATCGGGCAGATCAGTTTCAAGTATATCTAATGCAGCTAATCCGTTTGTTGCCGTATAAACATTAAAGCCTTCGGCATCTAAAAGAATCTCAAGATTCTCAAGAATTTCAATATCATCTTCAACTATTAATATTGATTTCATTAATCCGTAATTCCCTAAAATCCAGATTTTAATATTATTACATTAATTAAATTATCGAAACAAAAAGTTGTAAACAGCAGAAATTTTGTTGTAAGCGGTTAGTTATATTTAAAAATTATTTGTTGTAGTTCTGTTTAACCTTCTTAATAAATCTCCTGCTTATTTCGAATTCGTATGTTGAATCCTTAAGTAAGACAAAATATTTGCCCTCAACACGCTTTTCAATTTTATCAATATGATTCCAGCTCATTATTGTAGATCTATGAATCCTTACAAACTGATTTGATGGTAAGATTTTTTCCCATTCATTAAGTGATTTTCTTAAAAGGTAATTTTTATTTTCTTCACATATAATTTTTGAATACTGGTTATCTGCTATAATACAAATAATTTTCTTAAGAGCAACAGGGACAGAAGTGTTATGGTATGAAATAAAGAATCGTTCATTAAGAACCTTTTTCTGAATATCCGTTGAAGTATAATTGTTATTGTCTTTACCGTCCAGAATCGTAGCAACAAGGTTGCTGAATTTATTCAACCTGGTTCTTATAGCCTGTAAAAGTTCGGATGAATTGAAAGGTTTAAAAATATAATCGTCCGCACCTAAAGACATCCCCTTTCTTAAATCGCTAAGTTCAACTTTAGCAGTAAGAAATATAAAGGGAATCAAACTTGTCCTTTTATTTCTGGTTAACTCGTCAAGAACTTCATAACCATCAATTCCCGGCATCATAATATCGCATATAATCAGGTCCGGTAAAAATTCTTTAGCCTTCCTAACACCTTCTTTACCGTTTATAGCAGTAGCAGTCTCATAATTTTCCAATTCCAAAAGAATCCGGATGTTATCCCTTATGTCTCCTTCATCTTCAATAATAAGTATTTTTTCTTTTTTCATTCCTGAAACTCATTAATAATTAAATTGGAATTTTTATGTTAAATGTTGTACCAAGTCCAACCTTACTTGTGAATGTAATAGTCCCTTTATGCATATCAACAGAGCGTTTTACAATTGACATTCCTAATCCTGTCCCATGGATATCTTTCACGTTTTTGCCCCTGTTAAACGGCTCAAAAAGATTTGTCTGATCTTCATCCGGGATTCCAATACCGGAATCGCTTATAATAAACTGAAGCACATCAGGGAGGAGAAGCACTTCAAAAAGTATTTTACCGCCGTTAACAGAATATTTTATTGCGTTGGATAAAAGATTGTTCAAAATATGTCTTAAAAGTTTCTCGTCAACAAATAGAATATTTTTATCTACGTTGTAATTAAATTCAAGTTCATGTTTTTCGGTAAGCAGCAATTTCATTTCATCAACAATACTCTGGCAGAATTTTTTAAGCTCTACAGGCTTAGGGTCGAAAACTGTTTTACCTGAATCTGCCCTGCTTATAATCAGAACATCATCCATCAGATGAGTCAAATAGTGAACGGATTTTTTAATTCTTTCTGTTTGTTTACTATACTTGTCAATCTCCCAGTTTCTGCCGTACCTTTCAAGTAATTCGGTTGAAGAAAGTATTGTAGTAAGTGGTGTCCTGAACTCGTGCGAAGCAATTGAGATGAATTTTGTTTTAAGGTAATTAAGTTCCTTTTCCTTTTCGAGAGCATCTTTAACTTTTTTCTCAGCTTCAATTTGCTTTAGTATTTCTTCCTGAAGTAATTTATTAACGGTCTCCAGTTCATTTGTCCTGTTCTTAATTAATTCTTCCAGGTGCTGGCGGTAGGATTCAAGTTCTTCTTCAATTTCTTTTCTCCTGGTAATATCGCGCATTACGAATACCATGCCTGTTGGTTTATTTGCCGAATCACGAAGGACATCACCGTTAAGCTCACAAACAAACCTTGTTCCGTCTTCCAATTTAATTCTATACTCTTTTATTCCCAGAGGTTTCTCAAACATCAGTTTCATATTATTAATGGCTGTTTCTTTATCCTCATCAATTACAAAGGAAAGCATATTTTTTCCAAGTATGGTATTAACAGATATTTTTGGTGATATAAAAGAAATTTCATCATTAATAAAAAGAATATTCCCGTTGAGATCTGTTCTAAAAATAATGTCTGGTACAGAAGCAACTAATTTTCTGTAACGTTCTTCGCTTTCCTGCAAGGCGATTTCAGCTTTTTTGCGTTCGGTTACGTCTTCAACAGTGCCATCAAAATAAATAATATTACCGGCGTCATCTCTAACAGCTCTTGCTCCTTCACGTATATAAATAATCGAACCATCTTTACGGTACCATTCTGTTTCAAAGCCGGTTATTTCATTTCTTTGTTCAAGAATTTTTTGAAACTCTTCTCGTTTATACGAATCAACATAACCACTTTCCTTAACATTCCTTATAACCAATTCTTCAAATGAATTATATCCGAGCATCTTAACTAAAGTGCCATTGGATAAAACAATTTTCCCATCAGGTGTAGTTCTGTATAAACCTATTGTCGCATTTTCATAAAGGCTGCGGAAACGTTCCTCACTTTCTTTAAGAGCCAACTCTGCATATTTTCGGTTTGTAATATCTCTGAATACTGCCAGCAATAATAAACGATGTCCACTCGATTCAAAAAACGTATTGGAAACATGCAGCCATTTTACCTGTCCATTCCAGAGAGTAAATTTCTTCTCAATATTTGTAGGAACCGACCTTGAAGCAAATCTTTTCTTATGCTGGAAAACAATATGGTTATGACGTTCATTTTTATAAATATATGATAATTGTTTTCCTTCTATATCTTCTTTTTTCATTTCCACAAGTTTACAAAATGATTGATTTACCAGTATTACCGTACCATTTTCATCAGTAAGGCGCATACCGTCAACAGAATTTTCCCAGATCATCCTGAATTCTCTTTCACGGCGTTTCAATTCTTCTTCAGACCGGATTCGTTCAGTAATATCAAGTGCCGCAAATGCAATACCTGTAAAGGTGTTACCAACTTCAAGGGTTTCAAGACAAAGCAAAACGTTTATAATTGTGCCGTCTTTTTTTTGCCACTTTGTTTCTATTTCAGATGTTCCTTTTTCTTCAAGTAACTTATGGGTTAGAAAAGTTACAGCATCATATTCTGCATCCGAGGGATATACAATTCTTGTTTCCTTTTCTAATATTTCATTCTTTGAATATCCTACCATTTCACAAAAGTGATCATTCACTTCAATAAATCTTTTATAATTTTCAAAACCAATTCCGGCCGGAACCGCGGAATAAATGCTCCTTATTTTTCTTTCGCTCTTTCGTAAACCATCTTCCATAAATTTACGTTCTGTAATATCAATATCAGCCCCGCGGTACCCGATCAGTTTACCTGTTTCATCAAGAATAGGAAAACCATTGGATTCAAGATATACAATACTTCCGTTTTTATGCAGGTTTGGATTTTCAAGTTTACTTATTGTTTGTTTTTGCTGAAAGACATTTAATGCAAAGTCTTTAAGAAATTCTCTTGATTCAGGCAGAAAGAAATCGTAGAAATATTTCTTACCAACAATTTCTTCCGGTTTGTATCCCAGTATTTTTTCAACGATAGGGCTGGAGAATGTATAAAGTCCGTTTGAATCTACTTCCCAGATCCATTCTTCGGCACTTTCCGTAACATGACGAAATCTTTCTTCGCTTCTCCGGATAGCTTCTTCTGCCCGTTTCCTTTCTGTAATATCTTCAAATATCCAGATAGAACCTTCATCAGGGTTGTCAGGATTTAATACTTTTGCTTCTGTTCTGCATATAAAAACAGAGTTATCCTTTTTACGCATTTCAATTTCAAGTGCAACTTTCTGTTTTTCCCGTAACTTAGAATAAGCTTCTTCGCTAATCTTCCGATATTCGTCATCGTCTTTATAAAGAACTCTGGTGGGAATAGAGCTTAGTTCACTCTGCTCATAACCGAACAATTCAGCCATTCTCCTGTTAGCCCATTGTTGGATCCTGTTCTTAACATAAGTAATTCCAACAGCGCTGTTGTCAAGAATTAATGCCTGCATGTTACTTACTTTTTGTAATTCTGCTTTGGCAATTCTTTCTGCAGTCACATCGTGAAAATCCCAAACGCGGCCGACACATTTACCATCAATTATCTGAGGTTTGGAATAGCGTTCGAAAATCCGTCCGTCCTTAAATTCCAATTCATCTGAACTTACTTTATCCTGTTGAATATACAGAGACATTACATCAGAATGGAATTTTTCAGGAAAGACCAATTGATCATGAACGTATTCCAATGTAACATTATCATCCATCGTGGCTATAACGTGTTGGGGAATTTTCCACATTTCGGTAAATCTTTTATTATAATGAGTGATTTTGCCTTTGCTGTCGGTTACAAGTATTCCATCAACAGTAGATTCTAAAGTTGCCTGTAATAAAGAGAATGAATATTTAAGCTGTTCTTCAGCAGATTTTCTTGCAGTAACATCATGAATCATTCCCCCAATCCCGATTTTGCCATTGTGAAGTTTCATCGGAAATTTTGTTATCTCAAGTATTTTATCTTTAAAAAGCTGCTCTTCTACAATTACTGAATTTGTTGCAAGTGTTTTAATATCCGATTGATAAAAGATCTCCGCTATTTCTTTGTCAAGCAAGTCATAATCGGTTTTATTTATGATTTCTCTTTTATCTTTACCAAAAATCTTTTCAAATTGTTTATTTACAACTATGTATCTGCTCTCTCCATCCTTTATAAAAATCAAATCTTTATGAGTATTAATAAATGCTTGGTATCGTTCCTCACTCTCTCTTAAAATTATTTCAGCCTGTTTCTTTTCCGATATATCGTTATTAACCCCTATTAGCGCCACCGGATGATTTTTTTCGTTGAGGACAACTGCCGTTGATAAAAATATTGGAAAAACTGTACCGTCCTTTTTACGGTTTAATATTTCTCCCTTCCAACCTCCTTTCAAGGTCCTTTCAATAACTACCTTATCATCAAAAGTTTCATCAGCAAATAAAATACTGATATGTTTGCCAATCACTTCATCGCGTGTATAACCATATTGGGTTGTAAAAGCCTGGTTTACAAAGATTAGATAATTATTCAGGTCAGTAATAGTTACACATTGGCTAATACTTTTAACGGCATAATTTAACAACTTGTAAGCTTCTTCAGCCTGTACCCTGTCCGAAATATCCTGGAAATAACCGATAATTATTTTCTCTTCATTTAACTCTTTGGATTTGAGAGTAACGCTTACAGGAAATTGCAAACCGGTTTTATTAATTGAAACAGACTCGAACTCAACTTCATCCTGTTGTAATTGTTCTATAGACCTGACAATTTTCAACACCTTTTCAGACTCGGTTTGAGTAAAGATATTATCTATCCTTTCACTTAACATTTCCTCAACTGTTTTACACGCAAACATTAAAGCGAATCTTGAGTTTATATAAATTATTTTCTGATTCTTGAAAATTGAAATACCAACCGGAGCATTATTCACTAAAACATCAGTAGTCTCGTTCTTACCATCAAGCTTCAGCATTTGTAAGTATTCTGTGTGATCTGTTCGCAGTATAACCGTAAGCAGGAACAGGAGGGCAAGAATTACAAGGAATAAAATATCCTTCCAGAAATACAGATTCTTGAATAACAGGTGATCAGTAATATCCTGTGAAGACATCATAATTGATAAGTAAACCCACAACAAGGCAGAGAAAAAAAAGACAACGAAAATCCCTTTCCGGTTCTTATTGCGAAATAGATTTTTCAATGTCTTCAATTAAAACTCCCTGGGATAACCCTTACTTATAACCATATACATATTGAAAGAATTATCATTTTCATTTTAAATGCAAAGATATTAAAATCATCACTCTTAACAACTGATTAAAAACAAAAACATGACAAAAATACTACACATTGCATTCAGATTGTGAAAAGTTTCAGAATTTCATCAATCATTTTTTACTTAGTAACCCTGCTGTCTATGTCTAACTATTCCTTAAAAGTTTTTATAAGATGTTTCCAGAATTGATGGACGAGAATGATATTTTAATGTAACTCTTTTCTTATTATTTCCGGTTTGCAGAGTTATATTCTGGGAACAAAGTGTTTTGATCAAATTATACCTTAAACGCATAATTTCCCGGGAATAATTTTGAGTAAAGTACATTATAATTCGTGCAAATTCAATCGAATTCTTTCCTTGAAAAATAAAAGATTTCCTAAATAAGGCCGAGAATTAATTTGGAGTTTACTTGATTTTATAACTATTTTCTTGCTGTAAATTTGTTCAGCAACCCGCTCTTCTTTTTAAGCTGGACAAATCCGGATTTTGGTTTAAGGCAGCTGGCTATATTTAATGAATAATAAAACTTTATACATGGAAGTAATAAAAATCAATGATCAACCTCATTTTTTATACAACCCCCATTTCTTTATTTACGATAAAAATATTTTTCAACTAGGTAATTGTAACTTAACGAAGTAAGGCTATAAATGAAATTACAGGTAAAAGCATTTATTTTTATGATAACTTTGACGGGGATTTTCTTTATAGTTTTTTTTACGCTCACACTTGTTGAAAAGCAGAAGACAGAGGAAATACTTCTGGAAAGGAGAAATGAAAAGCTACAATCATTTAACAGGTCACTTCAATCCTCTTCCAAAGCGCTTGAAATATTTTCACAGGATTACAGCGTATGGGGTGATATGGTTGAGTTCGTAAAATTAAAAGATAAAAAATGGGCTAAAATAAATATTGATGAATCGTTAGTGACCTTTGCTGCAAATGGTGCCTGGGTAATGGATGAACAACTTAACCAGATCTATTCCGTAAATAACCTGAACCTGAAATCACTTGAAAGTTTTCCACTGTCAAAAAGTGAAGTTAAGGTAATAACTGACAAAAACTGGATATCGAATTTTTTCATTATAATAAACAATGATCTTTTCGAAATTCATTATGCGCCAATACAACCTTCCGAAGATTCTGAGCGAAAGACCAAACCGAAGGGATTTTTCTTTGTTACAAGACAGTGGAATGACCAGATATTGCATGAACTCAACCAGCAGTCGGCTTCAATTGTAGAGCTTAAAAAGCACACTTTAAATAATGATGCCGAAAGCCAGCATCACAATTTCAGAACAATAATTATAAAACCTCTCAATGGATTCGATGGCAAACCTGTCATGGATATTATTTCCGTTAGCGATTTTCGGATAATGAAAAAGTCAAGCGAATCATACCGTGAACAGATGATTGTTCTTATTGTATTTTCAATAATTATTCTTTTATGCACATATGTATTTCTAAGCAGGTATATTGTCAGGCAGCTCAATATTATTCTTGGTGCATTAGAAGAACAGAACCCGGCTTCATTAAGAACTCTTGCAAAAAAGAAGGATGAATTCGGAAAACTCTCGCAGTTGATTATGAATTTTTTCTCGCAGAAATTACAACTCATGGTTGAAATCCAGCAACGCAAAGATGCCGAAACAGTAATTGAAAAAAACGAAGAAACATACAAACTTATTTTTGAAAATATCCAGGATGTTTATTATAAAATTGATTCGGAAGGAACAATAATTTTAGTAAGTCCTTCTTTAGAAAGAGCCACAGGTTATAAGCCGGAAGAAATCCTTGGCAAAAAGGTTTATGAATTCTGTAAAAATCCGGAGCTTTGGTGTAAGGCAATGAGAATGCTTGAAAAAATTGAACGCCTGGATAATTTTGAATTCGAGCTTATTACAAAATCAAACGGTATAATTTTGTGTTCTGTTGACATCCATAAATTATATGATTCTTCTCATAAAGCAGTTGGCTTTGAAGGATTTATCAAAGATATTTCAAAACCTAAAATTGAAAACAGCCAGGTTTAGTTGCAGGTATTTTAGTTGATTATAAATCGCGGAAACAAATTATAATATCTTCTCAAGAATTTTATCACATAAGGAGTAACCCTTTTGTGTAAGCCGGATTAAATCTTTTTGAATAATTAGCAGGCCTTTTCTCTCTAACATTTTTAATGTACTCATCGCAGAATTCAGCCAACCATTACCAAATTTTTCTTCCAGTTTAATCATATTCAAACCATCGCTTCTTAATGCAAGCATCACATATTCATTAAGCATTTGCTCCTGAGTAAGAATTTCAAAATTCGCAACTGCTTTTCCCAAATTATTAATATTGTGGATATATTTTTTGAGGCTTGAATAATTCCACCAGCGTTTTCCGTTAACAAAAGAGTGGGCCGATGTTCCAAATGAAAGGTAATCTTTATATTGCCAGTAAGCCTTGTTATGTCTGCATTCATAACCCGGCTTTGCATAATTAGAAACCTCATATTGAATAAAACCATTCCTGTTAAGGAATTCCATAGTGATATTATAAATTTCCGCATCGTAATCGGAATCCTGCAAAGTAGTTCTGCCATCAAGGACCATTTTATTTAGAATTGTTCCCTGTTCCAGTATAAGGCTGTAAGCTGAAATATGTTTAACAGGTAATTTAACAGCAGTCTCCAGGTTATACATCCAGTTTTTAACCGACTGGCCGGGAAGATTAAAAATTAAATCCAGATTAATATTTTCAAATCCAACTGAAGCAGCATTTTCAATCGTATTTATAGCTAAATCCTTATCATGAATTCTTGTAAGAAACTTTAATTCTTCGTCAATAAATGATTGTACCCCAATACTTATTCTGTTAAATCCTGACTTGATAAATTCCAAGAGTTTATTTTTATCAACTGTTCCGGGATTTGTTTCAATCGTTATTTCAGCATCATCAGAAACAGTGTAATAATTCTTAATGCAATTAATAATATCTTTAAGGTAATCCGGCTCCATCAGGGATGGAGTTCCGCCGCCAAAAAATATTGATTTGTAAACCTGCCCATCAGAAAACTCTTTCGCGTAATTAATTATTTCTTTTGTAATTGCACCGAGATAATTAGAAATATTGTCTTTAGTAACGATGGAGTAAAAATCGCAGTAAATACATTTGTGATCACAAAACGGAATATGTACGTAGATGGCAGATTCTTTCAAAGCTTACCCTTTCGACAGAAGTATTATTCAAAACACAGATTTGCATTGCGTGAAAAATTAAGAAGCATCTAATTCTTTTTTCAACCTTTCAATAAATTCAAATTGAGCCGGTTTCATTTTAATTCTTGCATCATCACCGGGAAAAAATTCTCCTTTATCTATTTCCGGAAAAACGATTTTCTTTCCCCAGATTGGTGGCCATTGCATTTCAACCAGACTATTTGAATTATCAAATGCTATATCATCATTAAATTCACAAGCCCAGGCATACACTAACTTTCCACCTTTCTGGATTATAGAACCAAGCGGTTTAAAATTTCTACCGGATAAATCTAATCCAATTTCTTCTTTAACTTCCCTAATGGCGCAGGCAAGTTCGTCTTCATCATTATGCATTTCACCCTTAGGAATTCCCCAATGCCCATTATCCTTATTTTTGAAAATTGGTCCACCCGGATGAACGAGATAAAATTCCAGTTGAGAATTCTTATTCCTGTATATCAAAATTCCAGAACTTGTTTTTCTTGCCATAAGTTCCAGTTAACTTTTAATAATTCATTAATTCTTTAGCGCTTTTAAGACTGGCACTTGTAACATCTTCACCGCTAAGTAACTTGGCAACTTCTGTAACCTTATCATCATCAGAAAGTTTTTTTAACGAACTTAGTACCCGGTTACCGGCCGTTTTCTTTTCAATTGCAAAGTGATTATCTGCAAGAGCAGCAATCTGAGGAAGATGGGTAATAGCAATTATCTGGTGGTATGCAGCTAAAGATTTAAGGTTCTGCCCGACTTTTTGTGCTATTCTTCCGCTTATACCAGTATCAATTTCATCGAAGATAAGAAGTGGTAAGCGATCATTTTTAGCAAGGATAGTTTTTAATGCAAGCATTACACGTGATATTTCGCCGCCGCTTGCAACTTTGGTTAAAGGTTTGGGTTCTTCCCCTTTGTTAGTTGAAATAAAAAATTCTACTTCATCTATACCTTTTTCATTAAAGCTGAAACGCTTGTTGCCTGCCAGAATAAAATTATCAGATTCAGAATCCGTTTGCTGTTTAATTTCAATTACAAATTTCGATTCTGCTATACCAAGCTGATTTAACACCTGAACGACGTCTTTCTCAATTATCTTTGCAGCATCTTTCCTTCGTTTAGAAAGTTGCGTTGCAATTTTTCCACACTCAATTCTTGATGAATTAATTTTGCTTTCATAAGCCTCTACCTCTTCAGAAAAATTTTCGGCTATCTGATATTCCTGCCCGATTTTATTCCGCAGGCTAATAACAGTATTAAGTGAGCCGCCATATTTTTTCTTTAAATGATTTATAGCTGCAAGACGTTCTCTTTTATTCTCAAGACTTTCAGGATCAAGATCAATTTTATTTTTATAATCACGAATATACTCCGCGGCATCTTTAATTAATGCAAGCGCATTCTGAAAATCAGCATTAACATCATTTGAAGATTTATCAATCCTTAAAAGTTCATTCAATTCATGATTTATATGAACAAGTTTATCATATACCGCTTCTTCAGAATCGAAAAGCTCATTATAAATATTATTACTTAGTTCAAGCAGCCGCTCTGCATTTTCAAGAATTCTAAGTTCATTTGTTATCTCTTCATCTTCATTTTCTGCGGGCGAGACAGCATCAATTTCCTTCATCTGGAATTCATAGAAATCTTTTTTTTCTTTTAATGCCCGCTCTTTACTTTTTAGTTCTGCCAATTCACTTTTATACTTTAAAAGTGTTTTCCGTTTTTCAGTATAATCCAGTAACTCAGATTCGCAATCTGCAAATTCGTCAAGTACATCAATGTGAGTATCGCTTCTTAATAATGACTGATGCTCATGCTGGCCGTGCAGATCCACCAATAAATTTCCAATACTTTTCACAATTGCTAATGAGACCGGTGAATCATTTATAAAACATCTGTTCGATCCTTTCCTGGAAATTTCTCTCCTTACAATCATTTCATGTTGATATTCAATCTCATTCTGTTCCAGTATGTTCTTTACTTTCCTGTTATTTTCAACATCAAATATTCCTTCAACAACAGTTTTATCTGCATCTCTGCGAATAACATCTGTGGTTGCTCTTTCACCAAGCAATAAACTCATAGCATCAATCAGGATAGATTTTCCTGCTCCTGTTTCACCGGTAATAATGTTGAATCCTTTTTCAAATTCAACAAAAATTTTTTCAATTAAAGCGTAATCTTTAACAAGAAGGGATTTGAGCATATATCTTTCAGATTTTTTTTAGAAGAAATTTAAGTGAAAATGTAAGAAGATGAAAGAGGAAATTATTTGGTTCTCAATAACCAATGATATATCCAATTGTAAATTAAAAATGAATAGAACAAAATATCTACCTGGGTAATCAATTCATTTAGGAAATGAAAAAAGCTGAACTTTCGTTCTGATTTTCCTTTGATTAAGTTTTTTGTGGACAATAAATATGATTTTTAGTAAGTTTTGAACGTATGCGATAACCTCAATATTGCACCATTCTAATGGACGAATGAAGTGGTTAAGAATATTTGATTTAATTGACATTGAGATTTGAGTTAATCATTATAGTACAAAAAAAGAAGAAGCATATTCAGATCAGATTAAATGATTTATCACTTTTAATAATAAAAAACTTCCTCAAAAAATGGCCGTGAAAGAAATTAAATCTTTTAATGACTTTCTCTCAGCAGAAAAAAATGTGTACGTCCAACACAAAACCAGGTGTTTCATTCCATCTTATTTTAATATGCCTTTCCGATGGACGTGGTTGCGGGAACGCAGTATGAGCTTTTATCAACTTTCAAAAATGCCGTTGTTCTGCAATTTAAGGTCAATAAATCGACGTAGCTTTCTAATTTGGCAATTGTGTTATTATTCACTTTATTCTACCGTGTTAGGTTGTTTTGTTACTCAGTTCAATAATTGTTTTTAAATTATTGGAAGTTGTTGTATAAGCTGTATGGCCTTAGAGCGCAACCGCTTATTTGCAACGCCTTATAACAATATTCGATTACAAAAAGCAAAAGGAGGACGAAAATGACTCGCGTACACTTGCTATTGACAGTCGTAGTTACAGTATTTTTTTCCACGAAATTAATCTCACAGGATCTTGACCAAGGCTATGTTCGCACCTTTAGTTGGGGAGGAATTGCGGTAACACAAGAAAAAATACCGGCCTTCGCTTCATATGAACCAAACTTGTTCCACTTCAAAGATGGAAAATTCTTTATCACTGCCGGTGAGGATGTTGACCTGCACTGCAGGTATCTTCTGAAAGGGGGTAAAACCTACGGTCAACATCTTAACGCATTGAAGAAATCCACAAATAAGAAAGTTGCTACGCTCAAGGATGACTACATCCGCACATTATTCTACGTCTCTCACGATGAAGCCGGCGCTCAACTTTACACCAAGTGGCCTGCATCTATGAGCGAGCTGCCAGAGTGGAAAGAAATATGTGTAGATGAAATTAATTTTGCTCCAGCTGCTGATTGGGTTTCAAGCCGCTTTACTCTATCGGAAAGGCAAGCAGATTTTACTTCACTCATTTCCTGGCTGAAAAGGGCACGTCCAGGATGGAAGATTTATATTGTGCACGTTGCAGGATACAGACGCGAAGCACCGGAATTGAAATACTATGATAAAACTGAGCTCCGCTATATGATCCCTTTGGAATATGTGGATACTGAACCGCTCGCTGTGGCTACTGTGGAGGTAGAGAAATCCACAAACCCTCTACTTGCGTGGAGCTACAATATTGAAAAAATGCCGGCAGAGCAGAAAGGCGAGAAAGACGGAATAATGTCTGTTATGAAGGATGGAATCAAGAATACGACGTTCAATTTCGGCATCGAGTATAAATATCTGAACAAAGTCACCAAGCTCCACAATTTCTACGTCAATTACGTGTATGCTGATGGAATGCTTATTGGCGGCTTTTATGCACAGGATGTTCCATCGATCGAGACGGGTATACAAAATACATTTTACGAAGCAATCAAAAGTGCTCTCTATTATGAGAAAATACATTGAGTAAAATGGCGTTTTGCTTTTTTTATGCGATACTTTGTTAAAAGTTAACATCGAGAAATACTTAATCTATCTGAACCGTGAATATAGATTGGAGTTTATTCTTACTGTCGCGAATCTTGAAGATCACAGGAGTCGATAACGAAGAGACCTATATTCAAATATTTTGTAAGCTCTAAAATAAAACTCAAGTGAAGAAGTTGAGCAAGAATATTGGAGTCAACTTAATAAGTTTAAATTTGGACCGGTAATAGCAATAACATATTGCAAAAGAGATGCGACTTTAACAGCTAAAAGAGCTTGCGTTAAACTTAACTGGTTATAACTAGTAATGCCCGAAATATTTCGGGCTTTTTTTTGCCGAAATTATTAAATGAAATACTTTTTGAAACAAGCTAACCGCTTTGGACTATCTCTTTCCCCTAAACTTGTGTGAGCTTGCCTACTGCAAGCAGGTTCATTAACAGCCGCTGGTTAGTGCGTTTTTAATTCTTTTAAATTTTTTTATAGGATTTGTTTATTAAACTTACCATCCATTCTAATTCAGTACCGTTTTTAAAAAGCATTCAATATCACCCATCCCTGATAACCAATTTTTGTATCGTCTCTAACTTTGAAGGCTTTCTTCTTCTGTTAGCTCAGACATTTCTAAATTGATCCATATTTTCAATCCAGATTTCAAATTATAGATTTGACAAAAGTTCTTCGAATTACCGGCAGTCTACAGTAAGACAAAAAATTGATGCCCTAATTGATGACTTGATTGATGACTGATTAATGACAAATTCAAGACTTCCTGATGATTAAGTTGACGACCAGGTGATGACTGAATTGATGACTCAATCTTGACTTTAAAGTAATCAAAAGGGCATTAGTCAAATTTAATGGTTGCTTTAAAATAAAAAACCCTCAAAACGTTTAGTAATGAGGGTCTGTTGTAGCGGGGCTAGTTCGCCTCAGGCGAATTGAATCTAGAACCTAATTTCTTTATATACTCTCTTCCTACTCCTGACTTTAGCCACTTCTCTCTTTTTAATGCTTCAATCTTTGTTTCAAATTCTTCTTTGTAAACCAGTTTCCAATTGTTGCCTCTCTTTGTCCAGAAGGATAAAGATTTGTTGTTATGTTCAGTCATCCTTTTCTCGATATCCTCTGTCATCCCTGTATAGTGATAGCCTTCTTCACTTTCAATTATATAAACAATAAACTTCTTCATCCTAATGACCTATAAATGAAAAAAGCCGAACTTTCGTTCAGCTTTTTTCTTAGTAGCGGGGCTAGGACTTGAACCTAGAACCTTCGGGTTATGAGCCCGACGAGCTACCAATTGCTCCACCCCGCGATCAATTTCTAATATTTTTCTTTTCGGGTTAAGAGCCCGACGAGCTACTCCCGAATATTTCGGGACTCCACACCGCGATCAAAATTTGTGATACAAATATAAAGATTAAATGGTTGTAAGTCAATTTAACAGATTTCTCTTTAACCTATTCACTAAATAATATCTTAAAACTTAAGTACCAAAATGGACCGGGTCTTAAGTAGTCAACCTTATTTTCTTTATAAAAGTTTTTAAAGCATTAAATTTTTTTTCAGTCATTAATAAAAAGAATTAATCAATTATTCCACTTGTCCATGCAGTTGCAATCCCATTCGGTCCAGACACTTTAATTCGAATGGTGAGTGATCTTCTGCCTAAAGGCAGAACGAGATCATTGTCTACTATTTTGAAAGTATATTGTGTTGCAGCTTTACTTTGCGTATCCATCGTGGTAAAATTAACATCACCAACTAACATAGCACCGTCACCCTCTACTATACTCACATTAATGCTATTTCCAGGAGCAATAGGATTCCCGTTTTCGTCCATAACAGTATAATTTATTGTAGTTGAACCTCTGTGTTCAATATCCGGAAATTCAGTAGGATCAACGGTAATTATCGGATAACCCGAGAACAAGACAATCGTTGAGCCTGTTACTTTATTATAATTTTCATCTGCTGTTGTAGCGGTAATAACTGCAAAACCTTTTCCTAATAAAGGATGAACAGGGCGCGGATTGCTTGTAATTAATGTCGCAGTACCAATTCCAAGCTCATTAGTTAAAGCCGATCCTTCTATTACGCCACCTGTTGTTGTAAAATAAACTGACGTATTAGGTTTAACAGGATTTGCATATTTATCACCAACTATTGCTGAAATAGTATTTTCGAATCCGTCAATATTCCAGCCGGGAACATTTAGATATTCAGTAGCAACAGAAAAATGAGTCTGATCCGGATGACCTCCATGGATTGAAATATTAACCGGTTTTGAAATTATTTGTTTGCCATTAAAATTTATTTCAGCTACAAACTGAACTACTCCGGCAACCGTACCACTAGATAAACTAACTGTTACCCTTCCTTCTGCATTGGTTTTAATTGCTGTAGGATTAATATATTCTCCTCCATTTGGAGTCTGTCCAAGTTTAAAATTAACCCAAACTGAATGATCGATATTAATTGAATTTCCACTTGAATCCTGAACCTCAAATGTAATTGTAGCAGATTCAACTGAACCACTTGACCTTACTCCAATGCTTTGAGATGATGTTGAAATAAGTACAATTGAGGCCGGATCACCCGAAATATCCTCTCCTGTAGTCCGTTCCTGTAATTTAATTGTTACACTTGATTCCTCACCGGCTGTAACGCTTACCAAAGTGCTATCTGAATAGTAACCGGTATATGTAGTATATACCAATATCTGTTTACTTTTTTCAACAGAAAAAGTGGCTGCAAATCTGCCGTCTGAATTAGTGGTTTTGCCTATTTCAATACCATCGCTAATTATATTTACTTCAGCGCCTGATATAGGTGAACCGGTTGAATTATCAATAACCTGGCCACTGACTGTTACTTCACCCTCACCGGTGCTAGTATCTGGTTCTGTACTGGTTTTGCAGCTTAGAAAAATGAGTGAGGATACTAAAAGTATTACTAAAGTAAAAATATATTTTTTCATTTCACTCCCGATCAAATATATTAAATCTTGGTAGAGTAATTTTTTAAGACCGTGTTCAATTTATACAGCAATAAATTTTAAATCAAGTACTCCACAGTCTTTTTATAGGTTAATTGTCGAAAATAATATCCAGGAGTTTAATCTTATTTGTGCTTTTCGTTAAGACTGGCAAGGAGATCTGAGATTATTATTCCAGTCTTTTTACCAGAAAGACTTGTTTTCAGGCAGAATTGTATTAATCGTTTTTCATTTTTCTGCTAATATTATTAAATCTTTTGAGCTAAGGTTGCTGAATTTATCAAGTGAAAGACTGCCAAAACATTTTATTTTTCTAAAGCCTGATTTCTTTAGTTCATTTATTAAAAATTTCTTCTTATATGGAAAGATTTTTGTAGATGAAACTTTCCTATCGTCCGGATAGGCCGAATTGAATTTTAGTATATTGAAATTAAGATGATTCGAATGAAAATCGTAATACCGCACAAACGTAAAATCATTCTTACTGTTTATGCCTACAATTTTCTCTTCATTACTAAGTATCCTTGTGTAATTCAGAATCTGAAGGACAAATTTACCGCCACTGTTTAATATCTTATAAACCTTCCCGATAGATCGTTCAATCTTTTCCGGAGAAATATTGGCAAAAGTATTACCAAGCGAGAGGGCAATATCAAATTTTTGTTTATAACCAAGTGGAATGTTTTCCAAGCCGGAGCAGATAAAATCAATTTCCTGCATATTCGCTCTGGCATTTTCTCTGGCTTTCCTAATCATCATATCAGAAGGATCAAAAGCTGTTACTTTAAGTCCAAGCGAAGATAATGCAATAGAATCCAGCCCGCTGCCGCAGCCTAAGTCTGCAGCTGTTTTAAAATCATCTTTAATAAATTTCTGTAGTTGTAATTTCCTTTTTTCGAGGGACTTTTCGAAATCGATCATGTCGTCATAGAATGACGATATTTCATTATAGAAACTTTCCGTGTTGTTTTCAGGCATTATTTTTTATTCAACATTTCCTCTAATTTCTGTAAGATTTCAGCAGGAATGAGTTCCTGTATTAGTGGAAATAAAATCCTTTCTTCTTTTCTTATGTGAGCTTCAAGAAGCTGCCCAAGTTCGTATAGCGTTTTCTCGTGGTTGCCTACAATTTTTAATTCTTCAACTAACTTTCCAATTCTTTTATGTTCGCTAAAAACATCAGCGAATAAAGAATCTATTTTAGGGTTCTTTCCTTTAATTAAAGGATATAAAATTACCTCTTCCTTAATAAAATGTCCGGCTAAGGATGAAGAGTAAAACTTTATTGCATAATCAGTCTTACCGGAAATTGTCCGCGGTAATCCACTATAGTCTGGTGCGTTTGGTTTTAGCAACTGTGCCAATATCAGTCCCTGGTGATGTTCCTGAGAGAGATGGGTTAAAGCCTTATGACGCATCATAATGAATTCCTTACTGTTAGTGTTTTTGTATTTTCCGCTAAAAACTTGGCTTAAAAATACAAAAAAAACCTTTATCTGGCGATATAATTCTATATTACTGCCATTTTAGTCATTATTTCATTCTAACCGAGAAAAAGTTTATCATCTTAATATTAACCACCGTTTTTTTACTAAACAGATCATCCGGATTTTTTTACCGTGAATTTCTTGTTGGCTTCCGGAAAAAGTTTATTTTCATTTTGAAGATGAGATGAAATATAAAGGTTAAGATTCTTCACTGCATATTTTAATTTAGTCAAAAGTCCATCATTTAATTGAGAATGATTAATTAAATCAATTGATGATTGTACACTTCTAAGAATCTCTTGAATTTGTAAATGTTCTTTTTTCAATAATTCTACCTGCTCAAATTTATTTTCATTAAAAAAAATTGGAAATAGATAAGCTTCTTCATTTTCACATAAAACGAAAAATTCCTTTTGAAGTGCAGTAAAAGAATTATTCAGTATTTCAACATCAGAAACAGAATATCCCCTGTTAATAAGCCTGTCAACTGCATCTGCCAGAAATATTAATTGTACAAGCCCATTCTTGTGTTTAGCATAGATTGAATTCAGAATACTTAGCATTATCTACTTTTGTTAATGTTATTCTTTGCATCTTCATTAAATCTTTTTGTGGATTCAACACTTGTCGGATGTCCAAAGCCATCAATATTTTCATACAACTCGATATATTCTTCTTTGGATATTTTGTTATGCCAATAACCGGTTAACATTCCCAGTCCGGTTATAAATATGAAAAGAACAACCACGGATATGGCAATTATTTTTTTATTGATAGTTTTTTTTGCAGGTGTAAATTTCATTTCCAGAGTATCAGCAACGGGACAAACATCAATGCAATTTAAACAGCTTGAACATTCATCGGACATTACTGTCAGAACCTTATCAACCTTTATAGACGAAGGACATACTTTTGCACACTTACCGCAATCTATGCAGCTAACCGGGTTTCGTTTAATTTTATTCGGACTTAAAAAAGAAATCAGACCAAGTAATGCACCGTAAGGGCAAAGATACCTGCACCAGAAATTTCTTATAACAATTGACAGGATAAACAAAACTGAGATTACTATTAAAGAAAACCGGGAGATATCAGCAAAGAAATACCACATTTTAATATCTGAAACAAGGTTGTAAGGGCTATCAAGAAAAGCTTTAATTGCTACTTCCGTCATAAGAAAAAATATTGCATAAATAAAAAAGGCAAGCAGCAAATACTTCAGGCTACGCAAAGGAAAATCCAGAATCTTAGGTAAATGAATTTTCTTCTTAAACAATTTTTCTCCAAAGTCACCTACGAGTTCAGATAAAAATCCTACCGGGCATAACCAGCTGCAGAATGCTTTTCCGAATAATAGCGAAACAGCAACAATTGCAACAAAGATGAATAATCCTGCCGGATGTGCCGGATGAACTTCACCAGAAAGAAAAAAGTAGTAAAGACTCATCATTGAGCTTATGGGAAGAAATCCTTCTACTCCCGGCGGTCTGTTATAGAATGTTGCTTCTCCACCTGATTCCAGGTATTTTATGAACATGAAGAATTCAATTCCAATCCAAACACATAATGCAGTAAAAGCACTTTGGATTATAAAGCGGTATTTTTGTATCGGCTTCTCAGTATTTCTGATTATTTTTTTCTTTTCAGACATCACTAGTCTTTCCTAAATTAACACCAGATATAATTTTCGAAAGTATGATCTTTTGTTTCTTCTGATTTCACATTGAATCCTTTTTCTCTTACTTTCTCAATAAGCGGTGCGGGTATAAAAGGAGTAATGAGCAAATAGCTTTCACCTTTTGCCAATTGTTGAATGTCATTCATAACCTTTGCTAACGGATGTTTCCCCTCTTCAAGGTCACTAGTTGCATCATAAATTTCTTTCACAGAAGTAATATTTGAATCCATCGGATTTTCCTTTAGTTGAATTTCTTTAAAGAGTTCTGAATTTTGTCCCGCTTCTTCTCTTAATTCATTTACCAAATAGTTAATTGGCAAATTTGCAACAATAGATACCTGCCTTAATGATGTAACTTTTGAAATTGTTTTTCTAAGAACAGGATTTTGTAGTTTTGAAAAGACAGGAGCAATCTCTATTAGTTTGGATTCCAGAGCCGGATATACATCGAGCAACTCAGAAATTTTTGTCTCCGGTGTTATAGTCAACCTTGTTTTACTTTCACTGTACATCTGAACTTCCTTTCAGTTCAATCATGTTTTGTCTAAATAATATCTTAATACTCAAGAATTCTTTTTTCACCCTCGAGCAATCTTAATTCAGTCAGGTCTTGTGTTACTTCAAGTGTACCCTGGTACTCATTACTTTCATCTCTTACAGCATAATAACTAATGTGTACAAACCTGCCCTTAAAGTTTATCCAAAAAGCAGCTTTGCTTTGAGCACTCGTTTTGAAATCATTTAAAATCTTTTCTACAATATGAACGCTTGAAGGCGGGTGGCAATACTGAACTTTTCTTCCAAGTATGGCTTTACTTCGTTGGAAAATTCTATCATTACCCTGGGAGAAAAATCTTACGTTATCCTCCTTATCGACAAATGTAATATCAAACGGTAAAGTATTAAAAACCGATGTAAGCTCATTCAGATTAAATATTCCAGTCGGAAGTTTGATCTTTGAATCATCAAGAATCTCTGTCACAGAATTCTGTTCAGGTTTTTCCGGTCTCCATTTTTCTGTTGGTTCATACAGGCAGAAACCGATTTCATCGCTTTGTTTATAAACTTGTTCCCATTCATCATTGTTCAGAGTATCCATCGCCATTGGAAACAGAATATTTTCTTCTTTGTAAATCATTTCTTCAATTGATTTCAATACCGGTTCAAGTATTAATTCAATTGCTTCTTTCCCGTCGCCGGCACTTGTATTATGACAGGAAGAAAGCACCGCAATACTATTCTTTAGCATTTCCCTTGTCTGATCATGCTTACCCCACATAACAGCGGAAGGACCAGTGATGTTATGCTTCTCAAGAAACGGGAACAGAAGATTTTCTTTTCTTAAATAGTGTTTTTCAACATCCATTAAATTGTTAAAGCAGGTGTGAATGTTTACAAATATTTTTCCTGCCTCGTCAGTATCGTCAAGTTTATTAACCTCACCAAAGTAATTACGAACGAATTCTATTTCTCTTTTAAGCGCCTGGTTTTCTTTTTTGAATGTATGAACCGGGTGACCTTCTGTTTCTTTCATTTTTGATTCAGGATTAAGAATTCCTTTTAATGCAGCAGAATGCAAATCGCATAACTCCAGCATTTTATCTTTATCAAAACCTTCTTCAAATAATTCCTGCTCAACTGTAATAACATCTTCGTAAGCAATTTCTTTTAACAGTATTTTTAATTGCGAACTGATTTGCTGCGAATCGGTTTCATTACCAATTTTCTTTATCATTTCTTTTAGCAGACTTAACTTAATTTCTTTGTTGTTTATTATCTCACTCATTTTTTCTCCGCTCACTTTATTTTCGGAATTTTTTGTCCGATTTTACATTAAATTTTTTTATTTAAGACTTAATTTATTTAAGGTTCTCTGTTTGAACTGATCAATGGTTTCATCGCTCAACATATTGTAAGCTTCCGTTCTTAGCTTTCCCCATTTATCGTGAACAGCGCAAGGATGATCGGGGCTGCAGTTTGGAAAACCAAGGACACAACTATTAAACACTTCTAAACCATCAATCGCTTCTACAACATCAATCAGTTTAATTTTATTTGGATTCTTAGCTAAAATAAATCCACCCGATTTTCCCTTTTTGGATTCAATAATTCCATGCTCTCTTAAACTCTGAAGGATTTTGGAGACAAATTCCTTAGGAATCCTTAGTTCTTCTGCAATTACATCCACGCGGAGAACATCATCCGGTTCCTTTGCCGCAAGGTACAGAACTGCCTGCAATCCATATTCACATTTTTTTGAAAATATTACCGTCATAATCAGACTAAAAATTCTGAATTAAAAATAAGAACATTATCCTTGTTTGTCAAGTATTAAAAAAAATAATCTTCAATTGAAAGTTAGTTTTTATTTTAGTATTTCTTGTACACAAATTCATTAAAAGAATCATCTATGGTAAAGCGCACAATATTTATTCTGTTTGTAGTTACAACAATAAGTCTGTCCCAAAATGTCAGCGTTCAGGATTATCTTGTTCCTGTAAGTCAGGCCACAAATTTAAGAGTAAACGGATTCTGGAATTGGGCACAGGTTGGTGATAGTGTTACAGGCAATACGATGAGTGCAAACCTGATTTACCGCAGATTCTTTACCTCCCTTCCGTTTGCCTGGTTTATTAATGTTGATGGCACCGGTGGCAGAGATGCGGGCAACAGCAATTATGATGTTCGCACAGAACTTAGCGCAAGAAAATATGTCTGGGACAACAAAGATTGGTTTGGATTTGCATCCTTTACAGGACAAAAAACAAACAGCTATTCTAGGGTTGCCTCCAACGTTACTGTTGGCGCCGGTTTCGGCAGATATATTAATGCAACCGCACTTGCCAAAGCAGTAAGGATTGAAGAACATTTGTTGAAGGAAAATATTATTTCAGATCATCTTCCCAAAGAAACAATGATTAGTATAGCCAATATAATTGAACGTGAAGATGAGTACCGTGACCTCTACGGTGAAGTTTACGAAACCCAATGGTTTGGAGATATTGAAAATGAAATCCGGTCTTCTGAATTATTAAACGGATACAGCATTGGCGCAATCGGAATTTTAAGAATCAGGCAGGTCTTATTCAACATAAATGAAAGAGTAAACGACAGATATTATGGCTGGGATATTTCTGCCGGTACGTTGTTTACAATTACTACAAGGGACAGGTCAAGAGCCGGTTCACCTAACCTTTCCATAACTGGAAGGTATTCGAATCCTTTAAGCTGGAGAACCCAGATTAATTTATCTGCCGAGGTTTTTACTCCAATCGACAGTTCATTTATTAAACAATATACTGCAACAGCAAATCTTGATTTCATTTACGAACTGAGCAACCGGATAAATTTTGTTGCCGGATACAGGATTCAGGTATATAAACCACATAACGACAAGGAAACATTTTATAATTCATTAAATGGTTCTTTCCTGTTCTATGTTGAAAATAATATTTACTTAGGAATAAATGCATCCCTTGAAAAGTCCACAGGCACACCAACAAGAATGTCAACCAGTTTAACTTTGTCTTATAATTTTTTCTAATATGATTATTTCTTTGGACGAACTTGTTTGTACTTAGCTTTCGTAAGCCGCTCAACATTTTTCTTTTGTTCAAGCCGCTCACGATATAACTGACCGATTTCTGCTCCGACAATAAACAAAACAGATGAATAGTAAATCCAGAATGCAAGCACGACAACCAAAGCATAAGTGCCGTAAACGCGGTTCATATTTGCAAAATTGTACAGGTAATAACCAAAAATTCTCTTAGCAATTTCCCAAAGGATTGCTGCCCACAAAGCGCTTACTACCGGAATTTTCTTCCCCATTTTTTCATATGGTATGAATCCGTAAAAAACATAGAACGTGATAAAAATTAATAGGAAGGAGATAAAAGTTACAAGCAAATGTTCAAATCCGCTTAGCTGAAAGTAATTAAAGATTTTCCAGGTATGTACAACATTTTTCACAAGATCGATTGTAGGAAGAATTATTGTGGAGAACAGTATGGAAATGATTACGAACAGCACCATACCGAAATCTCTAAGTTTACCGACGACAACATTTTTATCTTCTTTGGTCACAAATATTTTATTCAGCACTGTTCTCATGCTGCTGAATAAACCGCTTGCCGCAAACAACAATCCGAAACCGCCAATCAAGCCTGCAAGTGTTCTGTACTCAACAAACTCTGCTATCCTGGATAGAATAATTTCCTTGGCATAGTCGGCGTATTCCTTATAAGGAATTGCTGTATCGATAAAAGTATTTATCTGCGTTTCAACAGATTTTGCATCAAGCACAATACCGAGTATTGAAAATATTATTAGTACGAAGGGAATTATACATAAGAAAAGTGAAAAGGCAAGTCCGCTTCCGTAAAGGAAAATATGATGCTCATCCGAGCGTTTATACAAACCACCAAGATAGTGTTTCAGGAAATTCTTGATATCATAATAGCCCGGATACTTAATACTGATCTTTCTGAATCTCATTTTTATTAAAGCTCTTCGGCAGAGTTCATTATTCTTGAGATTGAGTTATAATAAATATCAGCAAGCTTCATAACATCAAATTTATACTTATCGTTGACAAGTAAATCTGCCCCGCCTACTTTACCTAACTGAATTGCTTTTAATCCATTCTCAGATAAGAGTTTTTCAAACTGCACACATTTTTCCTGAGATACTGAAACAACAACACGCGACTGAGTTTCAGAAAAGAACGAAAAATCTTCTCTTGTTTTAACAGGAATATTTACTTCCGCACCAATAAGATTTTCTTCATCAAGAATACAGCACTCGGCAAGGCAGGTTAATATACCACCTTCTGATATATCGTGAGCTGAGTTAATAAGTTTATTATCAATCAGGGTTAACAAAGCAGTATGTAAATCTTTTTCAACTTTCAAATCCAGTTTTGGTGAATCACCGGCAACAGAATCATGAATTATTTGAAGATATTCGCTGCCTCCAAGTTCTTCATAATCTTCACCAATAACGTAAATCAGATCGCCTTCATTCTTAAAATATGAAGTTGTGATGTTCTCAAGCTTTTCTACTAATCCTAACATACCTATTGTTGGAGTTGGATAAACTGCTGCGTCGGGTGATTCATTATAGAAACTTACATTCCCACCGGTAACAGGAGTATCAAAGAAGCGGCAGGCTTCACCCATTCCTTCAATTGCCTGCTTGAATTGCCAGTACACTTCCGGTTTGTATGGGTTACCGAAGTTAAGACAGTTTGTAATTGCAAGAGGTATTCCACCTGAGCATACAACATTTCTTGCAGATTCAGCTACTGCAATCTTTGTCCCTTCCTTTGGATTCAGATAAACATATTTTCCGTTGCAATCTGTTTTAACTGCAATGGCTTTATTTGTATCTTTAATATAAATTACTGCGGCATCACAGCCGGGACCAACAATTGTATTTGTTCTTACCATTGAATCGTATTGCTCGTAAACCCATTTCTTGGAAGCGATGTTTGGTGAAGCAATTATTTTTTCAAATGCTTCTGATAAATCTTTAGGCTGAGACAGTCTGGTAAAATCAAAATTTCTTGTCTGTTTGAAATATTCAGGTTCCTTGGTTTCCCGTGTATAAACAGGCGCTCCGCCACCAAGCACCAAATCAAAGGCGGGCACTACTGCTTTTCTTTCACCGAGATAATCGATGGTAAGATTTTTATCATTAGTAACTTCACCAATAATCTCACAGTGCAAATCCCACTTTTCAAAAATCTCTCTTACTCTGCCTTCTTTGCCTTTCTTACATGCAACGAGCATTCTTTCCTGGCTTTCGGATAACATAATTTCATACGCTGTCATTCCTTTTTCTCTAAGAGGAACTTTAGATAAATCTATCTTCATTCCCGATTCACCTTTAGCGCTCATCTCAGAAGTTGAGCAGGAAATTCCCGCAGCGCCCATATCCTGTATACCAACTATCAGATCTTCTTTAATAATTTCAAGTGTTGCTTCAAGTAGTAGTTTCTCCGTAAACGGATCGCCAACCTGGACAGACGGGCGTTTGGCTTCGGACTTTTCAGAAATTTCCTCAGAGGCAAATGTTGCACCATGAATTCCATCTCTACCTGTAGAAGATCCGACAATCATTACTCCATTACCTTCTCCTTTAGCTGTTGCGGATGCTGACTTACCTTTCTTAACAATTCCAACAGCCATTGCATTTACAAGAGGATTATCGCGGTAGCACTTATCAAAATAAACTTCACCGGCAACGGTTGGAACACCAAAGCAATTTCCGTAATCACCAATACCTTTAACAACACCGGCAAATAAGTAACGCGTACGTGCATCATCTAAAGAACCGAAGCGAAGTGAATTTAAACTTGCGATTGGTCTGGCTCCCATTGTAAAAATATCTCTTAGAATTCCGCCGACACCTGTAGCAGCTCCCTGGTATGGTTCAACTGCAGAGGGATGATTATGGCTTTCTATTTTGAATGCGATAGCATAGTCATCGCCAATATCAACTAAGCCTGCATTTTCCTCTCCTGCTCCAACTAATAATCTCCCACCTTTTCTTGGTAAAGTTTTGATGAGGGCAATAGAGTTTTTATAACTGCAATGTTCACTCCACATTACAGAAAAAATACCAAGTTCAGTATAGTTTGGAGTTCGTCCTAATATTTTACAAATCTTTTCAAATTCTTCCTGGTTTAAGCCATGTTCCAGCGCCAATTCCAAATTTACTTCAGGTTCTTTCATTCTATTTCCGATTTTTAATTGATGAAAAGTGCATAAGAAATATAATAATTTTAGGAGTGGATTCGAAGAATAGATTTAAGGTTGAAGTGGAATAAATAATCCTTTAAGGGAAGCAGATAAAGAAAAAGTACTGGTTAAAACAATAAAGTAGCTTTACCATGATTATGGAGAGGCAAATAATGCTCTGCCCACAACTACAGTACAACACCAAAAAGCCAACTCCAATAATTAAGATAATACCGAATACGAATACGCCCTCAGTTTGAACGATTGGATATACCGTTCTTTTATATAAATTTTTACAAGAATTTTTTCCTGTTGTAAATTTTTCTTTCATCTATGAATTTTTACTACTGGTCGTATTCTTCAGGTGCAACATCCGGAACTTTGTTTAATACTTTCTTGAATTTTTCTTTGCTTGCTCTCTTAGCTCTTTGCTCTATATATTCTTCTGTCATTAGTGCAGATATTTTTTCTGCTAATGCGGAAGAAACCAATTGGTTTATTGAGGTGTTTTCTTTCCTTGCTAACTCACGGGCTTTTTTATGTAATGATTCCGGCAATCTCAAACTTATCGTGCTCATTTAATTTCTCCTATCACTTTTAAATATTCTTTCGGTGTTAATGTTTTTATTCCAAAATATTCTATCCCTTCAAAATCTATTTTATTAAATGTTATAATGAAATCACTTTCAGATTCTACAGCTAATTCAAGGAACATATCATCTTTACGGTCTTTCAAGAATGGTCTCCACAAGTAATGAATTTTTCTTTGTTTTCCAGTAAGACAAATAAAATCCAGGAAGTCATCTATTTCAGATTTCTTAAGCTTAATATTTGTCTTTTCCCGTTTAATAGCATCTTCATATTCCAATATCACCGGAACTGAAATAAATAATTCTATTCTTTCGTCATCAATAATTGACAGAAGCTTATAGGAAAATCCTTTCTTTGAAAGTAAGGATGAAACGATCACATTAGTATCAATGACAATTTTATATTTTTTCATGGTGATATTATATCCAATACCACGATTAAAGTCAATCCTTTACATAATACATAGCGATATAAACGCGTGGCAAATAAAGCGCTACCTAAAACAACAATGCAGTACTGAAAAGCATTGCCGATTATTATTTATTTGTTTCATTCACTAAACATAAAAACAATAAACTATTTCCACACAAAAATAAAACCTGCACAATTACCATAACTTTTTAAGCCGTTGCTTCCTTTTACTGGTTATGTGCATATTTAACTATGTATAGTTTTCCTTATTCAATTTAAAATCTCAATCAATTCAATTTCATAAACCAAAGTAGAATCTGGATGAGGGAAAGTTTGCGTCCCAATTCTTTTACTCAAATGTGGTGGTATAATCAGCTTTTTTATTTCTCCTTTTTTCATCCCAGGGAGTGCTTCATCTATCCCTTTTATTACTTGATTTCCACCAATTAAAACTTTAACTGGATGTGGTAAATTTCTAGAGTTAAAAAGTAGCGAGTCATTCATATACAACATCTTTTCGTGAATTAAAATTTCTTGTCCAACCTTTACAGGTTCTCCTCTCCCTTCTTTAAGAACTTTGTATTTAAGGCCGGTTGAACTTTGAATGAAACCATTATTTTTATTGGGTTTTTCAAAAGTACAGCCTTGATAAAAAATAATTAAAAGTAAAATTGTTAATAAATAATATTTCCTAATGAATATTTGATAATTCACTTTGATTCCTTTCTTTATTTTTAAGCATTTAATTATAAGTTATGCAAAATGAATTCATCATTCCATTTATCTGTTAGAAGTAAAATGCAGATTAGTTCTTTGCGAAATTTAAAGATACTTTTGGCGGTATGCTTAGGTTTACAGATATTGTTGTAAACACAAGATCGCCCATCTTTAGCTTGTTATGGAATTCATCCGCCATAACTAACGTTTTAACAATTGTCTGAAGCAGATCCTTGTCTTTGTTTGCTTCCATTATTGCGTCAATTTCTTCTTTTGTAATATTCTCAAACTTTTCAAACTGAAGATTAATTCCGGGCGGTAAAGACATTTCAATATCAACACCTTTTAACTTGTAGCCTGTTTTAGCCACAATCGGAAGAATCTCACTTAAGCCGTTGATATAGCTGATTGATTTTTCTTTCCCTTCTTCCTTCAGATCACCAATATATTCCGTTACTCCTGAAACCTTTCCTTTCAGGTCATCTTTAATTTTAGAAAGCATTAGCTCAATTTCCTCTTTATATTAACAATTCACTTGACAGAAATAACATATTTCGTTTTTCACTTTGTAAATTTATAAATAAGCGAAGAAACAGAAAAAGAATTTTTCTCTTTACATTGCACTTATTCAGAGTTACTTTATAATTAAAAATTCAAAAATAAAGGAGCAACATGAACCCAGCTAAAGTAGGCGATAAAGTAAAAATTCATTATACAGGCAGATTAGAATCCGGAGAAATTTTTGATTCATCCAAAGGGAGAGAACCTTTGGCTTTTAAAATAGGCGATAAAAGTATGATTCCCGGTTTTGAAAATGCTGTAATTGGAATGAACTTAGGCGAAACCAAAATAGAAAAAATTCCTTCAAAAGATGCTTACGGCGAACACCAGGAGCAATTAGTTTTTACAATGGACAGAGAAAGTTTACCGGAAGATTTAAATGTTGAAGTTGGACTTGAGCTTGATATGCACGGCAAAAACGGTGAGTGTATTCCGGTTTTAGTTACAGACTTAACAGAAGATAACATTACCTTGGATGCAAACCATCCGCTTGCAGGTAAAGATTTAATTTTTGAAATAGAGTTAGTGGAAATTTCCTAGCCCATCCCAAACCCTTCCCAAAGGGAAGGGCTTTTTAAATTCGATTTCAATGAAGTCAGTTTATTATTACATAAACTTATAAGAATTGTTCTGAATTACTCCTGCTTTAAAAATCAACATTAAAACCAATTCCAAATTCTTCTTCACGTTCATAGAAATACTCATTAAATCTTTTCTGTCCCGAGTAATATTCAGTATAAAGAATAATTCCTTTACCTGACCAATCGCCAAATTTCAGTCCTGCCATCAGATTAGAATTGCCGATATACTTTCTTCCTCCGTTGAGATGAAAATTATAAGCAAAGAAAAGATTTGTCCTTTGTTCAAATGTTTTACCAATTAAATCCGGCAGAACAAATTCTCCACCGGCAATTAAATTCCAACGACGTAAAAAATACGGACGAACAAGAGTAGAATAAGAAGAACCAGCATAAATCCGTGAATAGATATTTTCATTATTTAATTCATAAGCAAATAGAAGCTCGCCGAAATCTCTTGTAAATGGCATTGGAGTATCATCATCAATCCATTTATTTGTTGCAACGTTAAAATGACCGTCCACAAGATGAGCGCTGTTATGCAGCACTCTGAAGCGGATAAAGAATTTATCTTTTAAGTAAGATTTTGAAAAGACAACATTACCGCCAAACAAACCATCAAGCGCATCAATCTGAAGCCGGTTGCCTGCAAAGCTTGTAGATAAAGCATACGCAAAGAAATCTATTCCCATTGTTACATTAATCTTTTCAGAAATGATTTTGAATTCAAGCAAATCAACAGTATTGCCCACATCCACTTTTAGATTTGCAGTTGACGGATAATACATAACTCCAAGTTTCGCTTCCTGGTAGTTTGCCTTTAAAGCCTGGAAATGTCTTCCTTCAGGTAAGAATGTAAAATTATAATCAGCCTGACTAAAAATAACGATTGGCAGTAAGAGTAAATAAAAAGCGGGCAGTAAATATTTTCTAATCATTTTATAATTGAATTTTTCTTGCTAAGAAAAATAACGATAGCAGTATAAAGTAGGAAATGAGTGGTATTAATTTTCAAAGTTCAGGTACTCGTTCCAAATCTGGTAAAGCTTATATGTAGCGGTTACATCATTTCCGCAATATTCAGCTACCTCTTTTATTCGCCCGGCTTCATAAAGGTTCTTAACTTCCATACCGGAGACTTCTTTACTCTTTGGGGATTTAACTCCAAACGAATAACAATAAAAATCCAGGTTAAATTTTCTTGTAATACCATAGAATGTAAACTGTTCCAGCAGGTCTACATGTTTTTTAGAATCGTACCTGTATCCAAGAAAATTTTTTGATGGTTTTATTTTGAGCATTGCAGAACGCATCATCAGGAAAGGGATATCAAAATTTCTTCCGTTGAAAGTAATTACCTGGTCAATCTTATCTGCAATTTCCCAGAATCTTTTGATCATATTTTCTTCTGACATTCCTTTATAAGATGCAGGTTTTTCTTCTGCATTCCATTCTTCTTCTTTCTCGCTTTCATAATAAACATGTACTTTTTCATTTGTTACATCGTACATACCAATTGCCACGACTTTTGCGGTTAAAGGGTAAAGGCTGAGAAATCTTTCTGCATCTTCCGTTTTTTGATCTCTAATTGTCTGGTCAGTTTCCTTCAAAGCGTCTCTCAGCAAATATTCCTGCTGGCTTTCAGAAAGGTCAGACATTTTACATCCAACAGTTTCAATGTCAAATACTATCTTTCTCATTTTAGGCTGCCGTTAATGATTCTGGATTTTGTTTATTAGTTGTATCACCAAAGCCATATAATAAATTATTCACATCTATATCTTCCTCAAGTTCCTCCCAATGAATGCCTAAACCGCCGCCACTGATAATATAATTTTTACGTTGTTCATCGGTACCGTTTAGCAAGCGCGGGAAAAACGGAAGCGGAACACTTAAAGTTCTACCGTCTGATAATACAACAATAAGATTATCTTCATTAAAATCAATTCTCTTAGCAAGATGATTATTCGCTAAAGTATTCATTCCAGCTCCTTTCGAAAAATTCCCTATTCTATTCAATAACCTTTAAAATTTCTTTTAGTTCAGAAGTTATGAAACCATAATTTTCAGCGAGTTTAATTGATGGAACCAACCAGATTTTTGCTAATGCTTCTCCTTTCCTTACGTGAATATGAATTGGTTCTCTTGGAATTCTTTCGTTTGAAAAGAAGAAAAAACTATAGCCTTTATATCTGAAAACTACAGGCATCAAATACCTTTTTAAGTTTCAAAAGAAAGATACAACTTTATTTTTAACTTGTAAACGTATTATCCCTTCGTTAAAAAACTTCCTCCATGATTTTAATAGCAGCATGGATTTCTTCAAAACTTACATCAAGATGAGTAACTGCTCTTAAAGTATTTATCTTTCCTCCGGACAGAAGTAAACCCTTTTCTTTGCATTTATTAATAGCATCATCCGGGGTAATGTTAAGTGGTTTGAAGATCAGAATATTTGTCTGAACACTTTCCATATCAATTTCAAGATTAGGATTTTTATTTATTGCATCGGCAAGTATTCTTACTTTCTCATGATCTTCTTTTAATCGTTCCCTGTTATTTTGTAGTGCATATAAACCCGCGGCAGCAATTACTCCAACCTGGCGCATTCCTCCACCCCACGCTTTACGGATACGAAATGCTTTGTTAATCATTTCTTTTGTAGAGGCAATTACAGAGCCTACCGGAGCGCCCAATCCTTTTGAAAGGCAGCAGGAAACAGTATCAAAATATTTTGCGTATTCATTAACTGGAATTCCTGTAACTGCAGATGCATTCCAGATTCTTGCACCATCAAGATGCATACACAAATTGTATTTATCTGCTAATTGTCTTAAAGCTTTAATATTTTCCAAAGGATGAATTGTACCTCCGGCACGGTTATGTGTATTTTCAATCTCAATAACTTTTGTGCGCGGCATATAATAAGCAGAAACAGGACGAATAACTTCTTCTACCTGGGAAGGAGAAATTACGCCGAGTTTTCCATCCAATGGATGAAGTTGAATACCGCTCAATGCTGCCGGTGAACCGGATTCATAATTAAAAATATGGCAATCCTTTTCGCAGATAATTTCATCGCCGGGTTCTGTAAGAATACGGAGACAAATCTGGTTTGCCATTGTACCGCTTGGAACATAAAGTGCAGCTTCTTTACCAAGTAATTC
>QZKB01000137.1 GCA_003599415.1 Ignavibacteriales bacterium
AAATCATTATCATAGAAAATAATATCATCACGGTTTTTAAGATAGCCCCAAATATCAGGTTCGTATATTTCGGCGGCAACATAAAAATATTTTTCATCCCAAAGCATTTTGCAGCGTGTTCTGAATCTGGGGATTGGTTTTGACAATCCTTCGATATCGATAAAATCATCTGTCCATTCTGCTTTTGTCCATGCCTGCTCGGTCAAGTTTCCATCAACCTTCAGGGATTCATCTGATTTGTAACAAATATATTTCTTTGGTGAAAATTCAATTGACGGTTTTGGTATTGACTGTGCGAAATAAATTGTAGCTGACAGAAAAATTATAATAAATGATTTCAGCATAATAACTATCCGGGATAATATTTAGTGTTATAAAATTATTGTTTCGTATTCACCGCAAATCCGCCGGAGGCGGAGCTAAGACACAAAGAAAATATTTATAGTTTTGCGGCTTCAATTAATTCTTTAATAGTTGATGTTGCAAGACCAACAACTGTATCTGCTGCGCCATAATAAACTAATACTTTACTTTCAGGTTTGGCAAAACCCTCTTCATCAAACTCTTCCACTATCATTCCACTGGGGAACACAACATTCTGCACTTGACCCGTTAATTCATAAATTTCTCTTGGCTCAAGAATATTATATTTGCCTCTTCCGATTATTATGGAAGGATCATTTAAATCATGAAGAGAAACGCCGGCCTGGTAAATATTAGAACTGGCAAAATGAGTTGCAACTCCGTGATAAATATGTAACCAACCTTCTCTTGTTTTTACAGGGGTGGGACCTGAACCGATATTTTCATCCCAATAATGAAATCGTCCGCTCATTACTGCTTTTACTGTTTTCCATTTCATAAGATCATCAGATTCTGACATGCAGATTGTATTGCCTGACGACGGTCCGCCTTCAAGCTGAACTTTATTTGGTCTGTCGAAGCGTACATATTTGCCGTTTATTTTTTCAGGGAATAAAACCCCGTTGCGGATATCACCGTCGGAAACAATACCAAGAAATTCATACTCATTAAATGATTTTGTTTTTGCAAGTCCCAGTGAACAGCCCGCGTCCATATCCATCGCAAACATAACATAATAATTATCTTCCAGCATTGTAATACGCGCATCGTAGATGTGATAAATTTTCTCTTTAATCTTTTCAATTCCTTTAAATTCAACAATCTTGTTTTCAACTTTAAAATCAATGCCGTTATCGCTTTCCGCCTGCATAATAAAAGTTTCTCTTCCCCTGTTCTGTACACGAAGCAGGAGAATATATTTGCCGTTATATTTAATTGCGCCAGGATTAAAAACTGATGAAACATCTACTACATTTGGATAAACGTCAGGAATATCCATGCGTGTAAGGATTGGATTTTTTGTATTTCGTTTTAACATATTAATTTTTCTTTTATTGGTAATGAAAAGATAACGTTATTTACTTAGAATCATTTTGATGGTTTTAGTATATGATTTATAATTTTCTGTTTCAACTATTAGTCTGGCAAAATATACTCCGCTTGAAAGCGCAGAGGCGGATCCGCTTCCGGCGGTAAATTCTGCAGAATAATTTCCGGCAGGTTTTACCTCATCCGCTAAAGTTATAATCTCTCTTCCGAGCATATCGTAAACTTTCAGACTTACTCTTCCATTTTGAAGTAACGAGTATGAAATTGTTGTTGAAGGGTTAAATGGATTTGGGTAATTCTGCAGCAAAGCAAAACTCTGTGGTATATTTTGTTCCGGTTCATTCACCTCTGTTGATGGAACAGTTAATGATCTGAAGACAGAATCCGTATATGATTTTAGGTTGTTAGCTGCATATACCATCACACCGGCTTTTGTACCAGTTGTAGGCTGCCATTTTGCAACGTTAGTTGCATAAGTTAAATCGAAGTAGTCGTTAAGTACACCAATCATTGTTTTGGAATTGCCAATGGAATTAGCCCACTGGTTAAAACGCAAAACATAGAAAGATGAGAAATAAGCCATGTCCATTATAAAATTCATGTACGAAGTTATCTCTGCAGATTGACCTAACTTTGGACCCGGCGCGCCGCCCGAATATATTGCTGCAATATACATTTGGGATGAACTATCGGAAGATTTAGGTCCGAAATATTTACCAAGCTCCTTTAATAAATTCTTGTATGCTTCATTCCACGAAGCTCCATGTTCTATATCAAGGGAGATGCCGTCAAGATGCAGGGAATCGATTGCACAGGCTTTAATAAATGCTGCGAACTGTTTGTAATCATAACCAATTCCATCATAAGTCGTGAATGGTGTTGAAGTGCTCCAGGAGGCTGCATCATCAACGTTTATCAATACTTTAACACCCCGTGATTGCAGAATTCTTACATCTCTTATTATTTCGCTATAGTAATGATAATTAACATTTCTCATCCAGCCGGTTTCGTAGTGAACAGAATCTGCCAATTCCCATAGCTTTCCTTCAAACAGTACAACTACATTCGCCTCATCTGTAAAAGATGTAAGCGGGTAATGATCTGGTCCGCCGGAATCATAAACGTAGTAGGCAACTTTATTATTTCCGGCAGATGGAATTTCAGCATTAAGGTTTTGAATAAGTGGAGAAGCAAGAATAATTAAAAAAAATATTGCAGAAGAAATTTGTGGTAAATTTTTTTTCATTTAAAAATAATTCTTGATAATAAAAAAATATCTGTCGGAATAATTTCTTATTCCGGCAGAGTTTTTATAAATAGATTCGTGAATGCTATTTTGAAAACAACCGGATCAGGTGGAGAACAATGTTGTAGTATTAATTTCCCATTACTACTTTAACACAACAAACCTCAGTTCCGGTCACCGGTAAAACGTTTCCCTGAATAACCTTTCCGTCAACGCTAATCTGCTTTACTCCGTGTTCAACACCATCCGGATTCTCGACTTCAATTTTATAAATAGTGCCTCTGTATTTTCTTTCTACTTTGAATGATTTCCATTCTGAAGGTATTACGGGATCTATCATTAAACCCGGGTAAGTTGGCCTTACTCCTGTAATGTAATCAAATGCAATTCTGTACATCCAGGAAGCAGTTCCGGTTTGCCAGGAATGACTTGCTTTGCCCGGTTCACTATGTTCATCGCTTGTAATATATTGAGAGTAAACGTATGGTTCAGCTTGATAGATATCTGAGTCAACCCTGTTTGGAAGAAGTTTTTTGAAATATTCAAAAGCCTGGTTTCCCCTGCCCATAAGGCATTCTGCCTGGATTAACCAGCAGGTAGGGTGATTAAAGACGGCTGCATTTTCTTTTTTACCGGCCACGCATCTTGTAATCAAACCAATTTTAGGATCAATTTCTCTGAAAGCAGGGGCACATATTTTTGGACCGTATTCCGAATCAAGATATTTTTTTGCACTATCAAGAGCGGAAATTAATCTTTTTTTATCCGGCAATTTTGCAAGTACGGGCCAGCTTTGAGTATTTATAAAAATTTTACCATAAGTATTTTCTTTCGAACCAACTTTTTTATCCTTCTCCCCGAAAGCTCTTATATACCATTCACCATCCCAGCAATAGTCATCTATGCTCTTGCTTATTTTGTCACGTAAAACTTTTATGTCTTTGCTTTCTACATTTATATTTTCCAAAAGGTCAATAAACCTGTTCAGCATTGTAACATAAAACATAGCGCCCCAAACGCTTTCACCGCCGTCATCTCCGCCTATATAATCTAGTGTATCGTTCCAGTCTCCTCTTCCAAAGAAAGGAAGATTGTGTTTTGCAAGATTATTCTCAACAAACTTTACTACTGCAAACATGTGTTCAAGGATAGTTCCTTCACTATTATCAGCAAATGGAGCAAGTTGTTCAAGGATTGAAAAATCTCCAGTCTCCTGGATATATACTGTAACTGCAAGGATGAACCAGAGAGGATCATCGCAATGCTTGGTTAATTCTCCGGCTCCTTCATTATAAAAATGATGATAAGCTCTGCCGTCTGTAAACATTTGTTTTGCTAAAAACAAAATTCTTTCTTTTGCTTTTTCAGGGTCCGAAATAGTAACTGCTATAACGTCCTGCGAAGTATCCCTGAAGCCGAAGCCGCGGCTTATTCCCCAGTAATAAAAACTTGCGACTCTTCCAACATCAAAAGCAACTCTTGCCTGGTATTGTATCCAGTAATTCATAAAAGTATTTAATGTTTTGTCGGATGTTTCAACTTTAGCATGATTAAAAAAGCCATCCCACCAGGATCTTACTTCATTTAATGCTTTATCAATTTCATCTACAGAAATATATTTTTTAAGAGCTGAGATTTTCTGGGATTCAAATTCTGTTTTAGGAATTACACCCAGAGAGAAAATTACATCTTTGGATTCACCTGGAAGTAATTCTATATCAACCTGAAGCACACCGACTGTGTTTCCGAAATCCGTGTCCTTGCAGGTGAGGTTATCTATTTCAATTGCTTCGGGGTTATTTTCGTTCCTGTACAAACCAATAAAACGTTCGCGCAAAGTTTCATATTTAACAACCGGTTGATTAACACTGAAGAATGCCCATTGATCCCACTCCTGGTTTTCCTGCTGCTGTGTACCGCTTGATTGTGTTACCCAGTATGTCTTTGTAGCAAAAATTGAATTTAGATTTTTATCAAAGTGAACACGGTTAAAATGCTGATCATCGCATTGATTTATAATGTCGATCATTCCATGTCCAAGTGCAAACTCAACATAACCGTATAAAGATAAACGGCGGGTTTTATTTGAATTGTTTTTGACCGAGGCTTTCCAGATTTCCCTGTTATCATCCATGGGGACAAAGTATAAAACAGAAGAATTTATTTCTTCAATTTCAGATTCAATGCGTGTGTAGCCGAATCCGTGGATTGTTTTATATGCATCGCTGTTTTTACCAACAGGCTGCCAGGATAAGCTCCATAATTCCTTTGTGTCTTTATCTTTTACATAGATATATTTTCCGGGGCGGTCAGGCGGGACGTCATTAATTCTGTATCTGGTTATTCTTCCGTGCAGGGGATTTTTGAAATAACTTATTCCGCCAGCGTTATTTGATATTGTAGCGAAGTAATTTCCATTATAAATATAATTTATCCAGGGAGTAGGTGTTTTTGGGTTTGTAATTATAAACTCTTTTCCGTCATCAGAAAAGTAACCATAATTCATAAATAGCCTCCGGGCTCTAAATACTAACGGGTATTTCCCAAACTCATTGTATTTCTTTCAACATAAGCCGGGGAAAGTGTTGGTCCGACTTCAAAGAACCTCACAATTATTTCGAAGGTGGGAAAACCATATATTTCAAAAGAAACATTTTATTTATTTTTTTCTAAAATTAACTTGGCGTTAAGTTATAGTTTATTTTATTAAAAAGCAAATCGTTTGCCCACTTTAAGATAAATTTTATGATGCTTGGACTAATTTGCAATACCCCAGTTTATTTCAGACTGAAATTATCGAAATTGTTTTACTTGATTAAACCTTAACTCACTTTAGTGATAAATCATCTTCTGAAAGGGATGCCTGTAAATTTGTTGTCTATGTTGCAAAAGGTAATCTGAAATAGTCTTCTAGTATTAATGCTGCCGCACCTACCGCAACAGAATAATGGTGATGTTTATCTACAAGTATATTCAGAGTATTATTTGCAATAGATAATACTCTCATCTCAATTGCCTTGCGAACGGAATTGATCACTACTTCTGCCATCTCGGAAACAATACCGGTTATAATCAATGTATCCGGATTTAATAGTGCAACTGCGGGGCTAATAGTTTGTCCAACAATATTGCCAATCATAGAAAATACAAGTTTTGCAATTTCATCACCATTTTTTGCGGCTTCTAAAAGCAGTTCAATATCTATAGTTTCAAGAGGAGCAACATAATCTTTAAGAATTTTTCCTTCGGAGAATCTGCTACGGACAGTTGATAAAATTTCCTTTAGAGTCGGTAGATGAGGATAGAGTTCGCCGGCACAGAAGGAAGCACCATGATAAAGTTCGCCTTCTACTACAATTCCAATTCCAAGACCACTTACATTTTTATCAATTTCAACAAGTACAGTTAGATAATTTCTTTTTGATTTATCATTGCCATTCCATTTTAATCCTACCGCAGCGGCATTAGCATTATTTTCAATTAAAACAGGAAAGGGAAGAGTACTTAATTTTTCAAATAGAGGAAAATTCATTTCGGGTAAAATACTTGACATGACAACAACGCCTTGTTGATAATCCACCACACCCGCAAATGCAACCCCCAGGCCCAGAACTTTATCAGTATCAATTTTATTTTCAATTATAATTGCATCAACTACAGTAATAATTGTACTTGCCAATTCATCAACATTTCTGCCGATATCAAGTTTAATAATTCTTCTGGCAATAATACCGCCGTTAAAGTCCAGAATAACGGCAGTCATTTCACCTACTTCAATATCCAGACCGATTACATAAGCTGCTTCCCTGTTCAATTTCCAGATGTAAGGTTTCTTTCCGCCTTTCTCTGTTGAGCTGCCTTTACCAAAAAATGAAACCAATCCGCGTGAAGATAATTCCTTTAGGATATTAAATATTGTAGAAGGACGCATACCTGTTATTTTAACAAGGTCTGAACTTGAAATGATCTCATTCTCCTGAATGAGTTTTAAAACCACCTGTTCGTTAATATCTTTAACAACACGTGCATGAAAAGAGAGCAACTTTTTTCCGTTCATAATATCACTATGATATTTTTATCGATTGCAAATTTAGCGAATTATATTTTTAATGAACAATTACTTAATTGAAATTTCGTCAATAAATAACCAGGCCTTACTTCCCTTGCCAGGATGCCACTGGGGACAAATACCAACGCTTTTAGCAAAAACCTTTACATATCTTGCTTCAAGCCCTTCCAGTGATTTTTCAAAACTTTTCAAACCTAGTTCTGGTTTTGTCTCGTCAACTTTATAATCAAAACTTCCTGCCAGTGTAAAATTGTTTCCATCTGCTGAAACGGAGTATTCAATATGAGCAGGGAAAAATATCCAGGAGCCGGTATTCTGCAGAAAGTTTGCTTTTATGGATTTTACTTTTTCAATCTTACCAAGATTAATAACTGCATCAAGGTCAACTCCTTCATACCCCTGCCATGCGTCAGTATGAAAATTATCTGTGCCTTTTATTCCGTCAATCAATCCGTAAGGTCCACCGCCTGTATAGTTGTGATGATACTGTGTATTAAGCTTTATGGTTCTTCCGTCCGGCAGCTTGTTGAAGTTTGCAGTTACAACTTTACTGAAATTTCCGTTGCTGAAACTAACCGCTTTAAGTTCTGTAGTATTTTTTAAAGTGATTGGTGAAGTGTATTTATTTTTTTTGTCGGTTGGATTAGAACCATCCAGAGAATAATAAATTTCCGAATCCTGATCGACTGAGGAAATTGTAACAACCGCTTCATCTTTAAATACTCTTTCACCGGAGGTAAGATAGGGAACAGGTACAAAATCAACATCAATAAATGATTTTGGTCTTGCGGAAATTTCTTTTCCCCATTCCGATGGTTTTGATCCCATCTCAAAAACAAGTTCTCCGCCGTTGGTAATATCTGAATGCTTTATGAAAGTATAAGGATAATCTTTACCATTTAGTTTTACCGATTGCACATAATAATTCTTCTCAGAAAAATTATTTGCAGTTATTACAAACTTCTTGTTTCCGCTGGTATTGATTGTAATTTTTTTGAAATGAGGCGTACCGAGAATGTATTCATCGCTGCCGGGGCAAACAGGATAAAACCCTGATGCGCTTAGAACATACCAGGCAGACATTTGGCCGCAGTCATCATTACCGCAAAGTCCATCGGGTTTATCTGTGTAAAGCTTTGTAAGTATATCATGAACTCTTTCCTGTGTTTTCCACGGAGTGCCGGCATAATTATAAAGATAAGCCATATGATGACTTGGTTCATTGCCATGAGCATATTGGCCAATCAAGCCGGTAATATCAGATTGAAATCTTCCTGTAAGCTGTGGATTAGTTGTAAACAATTCGTCCAGCTTCTGAATGAAATTTTCGTCACCACCCATTAAATTAATTAAGCCATTAATATCCTGTGGTACAAAAAAGCTGTATTGCCATGCGTTTGCTTCAGTATAATTACCGCTTACTGAATACGGATCGAAAGGTTCAAACCATCTTCCGTTTTTCTTTGCCCGCATTAAAGATGTTGACGGATCAAACACATTTACGTAAAACTTAGCCCGGTTAATGAAATAATTATAATCCTCTTCTTTGCCAAGTGCCTTTGCCATCTTTGCAATACACCAGTCATCGTAAGCATATTCTAAAGTTTTTGATACGCTTTCATGTTCAAGATCCGACGGGATATAACCGAATTCTTTGTAGTAAGACAAACCATGTTTATTTTCCATTGCACTTTTCTTCATAGCTTCGAATGCTTTTTCGGCATCAAAACCTTTTATGCCTTTAAAGTATGCATCTGTAATAACAGGAATTGAGTGGTAGCCAATCATTGTTCCCGTTTCGTTTGAAGCCAGTTCCCACACCGGTAGCAAACCCGATTCTTCATATTTTGCAATTAAGGATTTAACCATGTCAAGATCACATTCCGGATCTATTATAGTAAACAACGGATGCTCTGCACGGAATGTATCCCATAAAGAAAATACTGTGAAGATTTCCGAATCTTTAACGGTATGAATCTTTCTATCCATTCCATAATATTTGCCGTCAACATCAGAGAAAGTGTTTGGCGTTAGTAATGAATGGTACATTGCAGTGTAGAATACTGTGTTTTCCTTTTCGTCAGAACTTTCAACCGTTATTTTGGATAATTCTTTTTCCCAGATATCATCAGCCGCATATCTGATCTTTTCAAAATCCCAGCCTGGTATTTCAGCAGTCAGATTTTTCCTTGCTCCTTCAACACTTACAAAAGATATTCCTACTTTAAGCAGAATTGCTTCATTCTCATTGGTTTCATAATCAACAAAAGCTTTTAGAAATTTTCCTCTCGCAGTTTTTGTATCACTTAAATTTTTATCATCCTGAATAATTCCGAATGATTTAAACGGTTTAGAGAATTCAGCAACAAAGTAAACATACCTGTCAGCAGCCCAGCCGCTCACTCTTTTATAACCCTCAATAGTTTTATTGTCAGTAAATTTTATTTCAGCTTCCTTTACCTGCGTCTCAATACCGTGGACAAGATCCAGAATTACATGAGATTTATCTGTCTTTGGAAAAGTATATTTATGAAAGCCTGCATGTTTTGTTACAGTTAATTCAGCTTTAATATTATAATCAGCAAGCAGAACTGAATAGTAGCCTGCTTTAGCAATTTCATTTTCATGTTTGAATTGAGAACGATAACCTGAGCGGGGAGTTTTTTTATCTCCGGGATTAGTTTTTAATTCTCCGGTAGTAGGCATAAAAAGAATATCGCCGTAATCAGCACAGCCGGTACCGCTTAAATGTGTATGGCTGAATCCCATTATTGAATTATCCGAGTAGTGATAACCAGAGCACCAGTCCCAGTCTTTAATATCAGTATCAGGACTAAGCTGTACCATACCAAAGGGTAAAGCAGCACCGGGATAAGTATGTCCGTGTGCATCGGTTCCTATTTTAGGATTAACATATTCGGTTAATTTTTTCTGTGCAGTAACAGACACTGATAAAATAATAACAACAACAAGTGCCTTGAGGATTATATTCTTATGCATTTAAACTCCGTCGAATTATTGATTTATGAATTCACCATTTTGCAGCGACCAGTCATTACCAAAATAACCTACAAACTTAACGCCTTTTTCATCAGACTGAAGAACACCAGAATTATAAACAACTACATCCGGAAAACTAAGATATGGATGAGAATGTTGTGCAAGGTTTGATAACCGCATTCCTTCCAAGCCTGTTCCTGCTACAACTGCAACACTTGCAATCTTGCTGTCTGTTCTCGGGCGGATCATTAAACAGGCTAAATCTTTTCCCTTAATTTCCTTATCGCCTATTTTAATTTTTTTATTATCTATCTGAACAGGTGAATCTTTAAGTAATTTTGTCCAGGCAGAATTTGTTTCCGAATTACCAAACAGAACAACATTTCTGTCTTTATATACAGTAGCATCAAATTGTTCATCGGTTATTATTTCGATGCTGCCGTTTCCCTGGTACCAGATCTTCTCAGCATCGTATCTTGCTTTCTCGTAAGCCCACTTGTTTTCATCTTTGCTGCCGTTTGTACCGTAAACAAAAACGACATTGTTATTCAATACTTCTCTGAAGTTACCAAGGCGGCCCGGATATTTATTTTCTTCACCTTGTTTGCTGCTTACTTCCCATTTACCATTATTATTATAAAGATAGATTTTATTGTCAGCCGGAAGTTTTATATCTGCAATTAATTGATCATCAAGATTTACGGAAACAGGAGCATCGTGTGTTAACATTGATGCATCAATGGTCATTCTTAAAATGTTGCTTGTGGTGCCGACAAACTTTCTGTTACCCGGTTCAAGGTGAATATTAATTCTGCTCATCATCTGCTGTTTAACCTGGTTTAAAATTTCAACCCAGTAATTGCTTGAAGTGATGGCAAGGTTAGCAGTGACAAAATCAATTGAACGTACTTTATTGTTATCGGGTACAGAATGATGAGAGAAGAAGTCAAACATTGGCATCCAGTCAACGCAATCTGCTCCCGGTTCATCGGAATTATCCCACCAATGTCCAACACCCGGTTCTTCATAAAAAATAAAATCCTTATGGAATTTAGAAAGATTCTCAACCATTGATCTTGCCTGTTCAGGCGGAACATTATCATCGGCATCACCATGAAGAATATAAATGCCGTTGGGTTTTAAGTTGGTTGTAAAGGCATAAGTATCGCTGTGCTTTGTTGAGCGGAGCAGCATCTTTTTAATATCAGAAGAATCCATTGTTGGTCTTATTCTGTATGACCAGATGCTTATCCACCCAGCACTTGGACCAAGAGCAGCAAATTTATCCGGGTAATTAATTCCGAGCTGCCAGGTACCATGCCCGCCCATTGAATGACCCGTAAGGTAAACCCTGTTATTATCAATATTGAATTTCTTTTTTGCGATACTGTAAACTTCAAGTCCGTCAAGTCTGCCCCAGTTCTCCCAGTTGTAACCATACGGGCGGCGGTTAGTCGGGCATACAATGTATCCCCAGTTTTTAAAATTGTAAGCTTGTGCCTGGTTTATTGCCTCAACACCAGCTCCATGTAAACTTAAGAACAATGCAGGCTTTGTTCCTTTTGGAAGATTTACTGCAGGAGTTACGCCATAATACTGAACGCTTCCGTCAAGATTGCTTATAAATGTTTCTTTGTGTTTTTCGGTTGAAGGTAAAACATTCAATTCAATTACAGTTGATGCAAGAACTTCATCTTTTGTGTTATCTTTTCTTACAAGTTCTATGTTGAATTTAATTTTTCCCTGGTTGTTTTGTGAAGGAAGTTTAATTACAAACGGTGTTTTAAAAATTGATACCGGATTAATTTGTTTAACAGAGTAATATTCTGGTGCTGAACCTTCACTCCAGGTTTTAATTGATAAATCATTCAATGTCTCATCAGTTGCATTAATAATCGGGATGGCACCGAAAGTGTTTGCGGCTTCACCAATAATTATATCAGGTGAAGTAAGATCCTGGTTAACAAAGTACAATCCTTTTTTATTAGTATGAATTTTTACTTTTAGAACTCCGGCACGGTTGCAACCGAATAACAAATCATTATTCCCTTTGTTTACTTTCACAGGAATTAATGAATAGTCAAACCTTGGTCCCCAGGATTCAAAGTTATCCTGAGTTCTGTAAGGATTGCCTGAATGTGCTACCCCGTTTACATAAGTAACGCTGTGTCCCATTGCTTCTAAAAGTATGATATCATTTTTATCGGATTTGTATTGCAGGTAAACATAAGCATTGTAGAGAGTATCATTGATGAACCAGCCATTATCGTTGGCAACAATCTTTTTCCATACACCAACCTGTTCATCGTTAAACTTAAGGGGTTCATTTTCTTTTGGAGCTTCAAACTTTTCTGTTTCAACCAATGCCGCAACAACATCAGAAGCAATAACTTTATTGGTGTAGATTTCATTCAGCTTAATCATCAGTCCTTGTTTAAGAATTACAGAATCAGCAGACTGAGCAACCGAAAGAGTTATCAGGCTAAAAAGTAAAAGAATAGTAAGAGCAAATCTATTCATGAGTGTTCTCCTGTTATATTCAACCTTATTTGGAATTTACATTTTTAAAAATATAATCCTCATTTAGCTTTATCTATTTAAGCAAGCTAAAGCCGGAATTTTTTTTCTCTTTATCCGTCAGTTAAAACTGACGACAATGATCAATAATATTTATTTTTCTATATAAAGGATTTAATTGTGTTTAACTGTACCGTCATCTTTATGATCACGAACCATAGTTCTAAGCCTGTGCATCATCTCTTTAAAATCTTTTATTCCACCAAAAGCAAACCAGATAATTATAACGAATGAAGCAGCAAGATTTATATAAACAAATATTTTCCAGAATGACATCCAGGAAGAATCGGGCACATCACCGGAAAGATTAAGTATTGTTCCGATTATGAAAACTACTACCCAGATGAAAGTCCATGAGTAAGCGGTAAGATAAATAAACTTATCACCTTTAGTAAATTCTTTTCCCATTCCAAGCATTTTCAATCCTTTTATAGGAACTACATCAACAACAACAGTTTCTTCTTTAATTTCATATGCGCCCCTGTGGAGCATTTTGTCCATGTTAAAATCATCTTTTCTGTTAAGCAGAGAAACAATAATATAAACCAAAGTAGAAACACCCATTGATATTCCCCAGAAATATTGTCCGTTGATCGGAAAATCCTTGATCATTTGTTGAAGTATAATTCCTGCAACAGACACAACTGAACCAACAATTAAAGCACTCCATGCTGCAGCGGTTGTTCCTTTCTTCCAATACAAACCTCCAATTATTACAGCGCCTGAGCCTCCGACAAAAATAGCTGCTGTAATTGCAAAATAAAGAAAGATGTAATCAGTCATTGGAAATACCAGACTGAACACGAAGATAAAAATACAAACACCAAGAATAGATATTCTTAAAACTCTTAAATGCTGTTCAGGTTCAAAAGCTTTTTTTCTGAACGGCATAATTACATCCTGGATAAAAATACTGCCCCATGAATGCATATAAGAATTATGCGTTCCTATTGTAGCCATCACCATAACTGCAAGAAAAGCTCCCATTACTCCTACAGGTAATATTTTTGAAAGTACCAGTGGAATACGAAGCTGGCTTTGAATTGCGTCATTACCAACGCCAGACAAAGTCTGATTTACCGAGGCAGCAGTGGTTGCAAAATCGGGGTGATGTAATATTGCATATGCAAGCACAGGAATTAAAACAAGGAATAACCATTTGGGTATATCACGTAGATTGCCAAGCACTTCACCCATCTTTGCTTCGTGTGCACTCTTTGCAGATGAGTTGAATCCCTGTGAACCCTGCCAGGATAACTTAACATAGATAACACCGATTACATTTATGAGAAAATACCAGAAATTAAAATCAGGTACCGCACTGGTTTTGTACGGATTAATTAATGATGCGTCTTTTGGTGCAGTAATAACAGCCTGGTAAACCTGGTCCCAGTTAACAACAAACAGGCAAATTATAATTATTACAAGGAAAGTAAGATTGGAAAAAATTCCCTGGATAAATTCTGTTATGATTACTGCAATCTGCCCGCCTGAAAAAACAAAGTATAATGAAATTAAGAGGAATGATGCCATTACTACCGGGAATGTTGGGATGCTTAAACCTAAAAATGGAAACTCAAGTGGAAAACCACAAAAGTAAATTATGAATCTTGCACTAACTGCGGGAAAGATTCCGAAATTTAACAAGCCAGAGATAAACGCAAGTATACCTGCAAAAATTCTGAAGTTCCTGCTGTAACGAATCTCTAAAAACTGTGCAATTGTTAATGCTCTTGTCTGGCGGAACCTGTAGATAACCCATCCGGAAACTGTAATAATTAAGAGGACTACTGCCATTGTAAATTCCCACCACCTTAATGCGAAGCCTGCCACATAATTCATTTCCCACTGACCCACAATTGTAATTGCACCTATTGCGGCCATACCCTGAGATACAGTAATCATATATCTGCCGGCAGTTCTTCCGGCCGAAAGAAAATCCACAACGCTTTTAACAAAACTTTTACTTAGGCGTACTACAAAAAAGAGTACTGCGATGCAGACAACAACAATCAGCCAATCAATAAGAGTAAGGTTCATAAAATTCCTTTAAGGTTATCTGTAGAAAAATTGTTTTTTAATATTGATCCGTTATATTTTTGACCGGAAAAAATAATTATCCGTACTTTGTTTGTAATATCTGTTTAGGTCAATCAAGATGCCTTTATTTATAAAAAAACGATCGGTATTTATTTTATAGAAATAAACATAACGTTCCGGACAAAAATAGTAAATAATTTAACAGAAAGAAAAACAAATTATTTTTGATTTTTTAGAGAAAATGGGCGTCGCTTCTCTTTTAAATAAAAATCTCGTATTTTGGTACAGCCTTAGATTATTTTATTAAAAAATATTGATAACAATAATCTGTTTGTTTTCGAAGTCATTTAAAAACCAAATTACACTTCATAAAGGAATGAAAACAATATGAGTAAAAAGTTATTCATTTTAGCCTCTGTACTGTGGTTGAATTATTTCCTGATTGCACAAGATGATAATGATGTTCTTTATTCAACCAAATGGATAAATGGATTTGCAGACAGGGTAGCCGGAGAAAATCTTTCATATCATTCTTGTCATCCGGAAGCAAAATTAGCTTTATTAATTCGTTGTTTCAATAATAATGATTTTATAGAATGGACAACTGACCCGGTTCCTGCTGATAACACGAATAAAATGGTAACGTTTGCATGGATCGCTGGTTATTCCGCAGGTACTTCTTCAGCTGATCATAAATTTTTTCTGTATGTAAATGATAAGAAGATTATTGAGTTCTCTACTTCTCCGAAACAAAATAAAAAAGATTGGGCCATTGCCGGCGAAAATGGTGCTCAGCTTTATTTTAAATTTGTTAACCTGGATTCTGTTGATGACTTCTTTGGTTATATGCTTTTAACTATTCCTGTTGAAATGCTTGGTAGTAAATCTGTAGCTCAAATAAAAGTAAAAGGCGATGCCACAAACAGCAAAGACTGGTACATGACAATGCAATATCCGTTGATTCCTAAAACCAGAATATCACCTCAGAGAATTGTAGCTAAAGATAAAGATGATAATGCTTTCCAGCAGGTGAAAGTATCAATTGATCATTTTAAGCAACCTGTTCCTGTAAATCTTGAACTGGAAAAAGAAAGTGTTACTTCAGAATTGAAACTTGGTATGAATGATTTCTTTCTTAAATACCCGGCACAAAACAAACCTGTTGAAACCGCTATTAATATAGATATAAATGGGGAGAAAAAATCCTATCCGGTTAAAATTGAACCGGCAAAGGAAATTACTTTCTATCTTATCCCACATGCTCATGTTGATATTGGTTATACCGGCTTACAGACAGAAATAGAAAAGAAGCATTGGGATAATTTTGAAAAAGCTATTCAATATTCAAAGCGATCAGCCATATACGGAAGGGATGCTTTATTCAAATGGAATGTTGAAGTTTTGTGGGCAGTAAAAAGCTACCTTGAAACTTTTCCGGAAAAGAAAAAGGATTTTTTTGATGCAGTGAAAAAGGGTTGGATTGGCCTTGATGCAACTTATACCAATGTAATGACAGGATTGTGCAGACCGGAAGAATTATATCGTCTTGTTGAATACTCTAATCGATTAGAAAAAGAGAACGATATTAAAATTGAAAGTGCGATGATCTCTGATATTCCAGGTTATACGTGGGGAATAGTGCAGACGTTTGCAGATAATGGAATTAAATATTTTTCTGTTGGTACGAACGAATTTGACAGAATAGGAAATACATTAAAAACCTGGGGAGATAAACCTTTCTACTGGACATCCCAAAGTGGTAAAGAAAAAATTTTAATATGGTTGGCTGGTAAAGGTTATTCATGGTTTCATAGCTGGCGTTTAACACGGGATGATCTTGCACCTATTGCTGCGTATCTTAATAAACTTGCGGAAGACGATTATCCTTATGATATTGTCCATGCAAGATACAATATCGGTGGCGATAACGGTTTTCCTGATTCCACTCTTTCTGATTTTGTTAAGAAATGGAATGAAACTCACCTGACTCCTAAATTCAAAATTGCTACTACTATGGAATTGTTTAAAGATTTTGAAAAGAAGTATGGGGACAAGATCCCAACTTACAGCGGAGACTTTACTCCTTACTGGGAAGATGGTGCGGCATCTACCGCAAAAGAAACCGCATTGAACCGTAACAGCGCAGAATTATTAAATCAGCTTGAGGTTTTGTATTCTCTTAGTGATAAGAAAAATTTTCCTCAAAAGGAATTTGATGAAGCATGGAAATATGTGCTTCTATTTTCAGAGCATACCTGGGGTGCATGGAACAGTATTTCCGATCCTGAAATTAAATTTGTAACAGACCAGTGGGATATTAAAAAATCTTATGCAATAAAAGCAGATAGCATAGCTCAGAATCTTTTAAAAAGATTTTCTAATGCTGTTAATCCTGAAAATCCTGTTGATCATTTTTACGTTTTCAATTCATCTTCCTGGCAAAGAAGTGATGTTGTTAAAATTCCGGCAGATGTTCATACGACAGACAAAACTATTACTGATGATGAAGAGAATAAAATTCCAACCCAGATACTTTCAAATGGTGATATTGTTTTTACCGCTAAGGATATTCCTCCTTTCGGATACAGAAAATATAATTTTGTAAACACCAACATAGAACTAGTAATTAAAGCTGAATATACCGGCAACACAATCTCAGGCAGGTTTTATTCACTTGGAATTGATGAACTAAACTCCAGTATAAAATTATTAAGCAAAAACGGAAGCAGTATTAATCTTGTTGATACAACAAACGGCTTGGCACTTAATCAATTTATTCATACGGGAAAGAACGGCGAAAACCCTTCTTATGTAACTTCCGGTAAAATTATCAACCAGGAAAACGGAGATGTGCTGCAGTCTTTAACATTACAATCGGAAGCTAAAGGTTGTAACAGCCTAACCCAGCAGATAACACTTTATAATGATCTTGATAAAATTGAAATACTGAATGTAATTGATAAAAAGAAAGATTATAGCAAGGAAAGCATTCGTTTTGCTTTCCCGGTTGAAATAGAAAACCCGGTTTCAAGAATAGATTTAGCCTGGTCTGTAATCGAACCGGAGAAGGATCAGCTTAAAGGATCCAACAAAAATTATTTTACGGTTCAGCGCTGGATAGATATTTCAAATGATAAGCTTGGGCTTACTCTTGCTACAATTGATGCTCCATTTGTTGAGCTTGGTGGGATGAATGCAGAAGCCTGGATGTCTTCGCCTGATAAAGAATGGTTTACGAAAACTGGTTCATCTTCTTTGTGCTTCAGTTGGGCAATGAATAATTCATGGCATACAAACTTTAAAGCTTCGCAGGAAGGAGTAACATCATTTAAATATTCTTTAAAAGCTCATAATCAATTTGATTATCTTTCTGCTTACAAATTCGGCGTTGAAAGCTCACAGCCTCTTCTTATTGTCTTTAATGATGAGGTAACAAAAAATTATGAGCAGTTGTTTAAACCTGATGAAAATTCTTCGCTTGTGGTTACGAATGTAAAACCGACTTATACAAAGAATGGTTACATAATTAGAATTTTTAATCCGACTGACAAAACAAGTTCATCCGGATTTTCATATAAGGGAACAACTGAAGCTAAAGTTTTTTTAAGCAATGGTGATGAAGAGGAATTACAGGAAATTCAAAATCAGATTCAACTAAAAGCATTTGAAGTTATAACAATAAAAGTTAAAGAAAATTAAACTGAGGAAGCATGAAATCAAAATCATTTTTACTTGGCACAATCATTATTCTTTTTACATTACAGTTGAAAATTAATTCTCAGGTAACGCTTATCCCAAAACCACGGGAAGCGAACATTACAAGCGGAAGTTTTAGTTTTACATCCGGTTTTGCAATTAAATCCACCGGTGTTAGCAGACAACTAATAGACTATACATCACATCAGTTACTCAGGGAATTTGACTTACTGCCCGAAACGGTTGTCCGTCCCAATTTTCCGGTACTTGAATTAAAGATTGACAATACATTTCTTAATGATAAACCGGAAGCATATTCGCTTAAAGTAACTCCAAAAGAAATCACAATTTTATCCTCAAATGAAAGGGGAGTTTTTTATGGAGTACAGACCCTTCTTCAAATTCTGGTAAAAGCAGGTAAGGTTAATAATGAAGTAAAAATTTATAGCGGTGAAATAACAGATTATCCTCAGTATTCATGGCGCGGATTAAACCTTGATTGCAGCCGTCATTTTATGTCGAAGGAATTTATAAAACGCTACATTGAAATTCTTGCTTTCTACAAGTTCAATACTTTTCACTGGCATTTAACAGATGACCAGGGCTGGCGGATTGAAATTAAAAAATATCCAAAGTTAACTGAAATTGGAGCATGGCGTAAAGAAGCTGACGGATCAATTTACGGCGGCTACTATACACAGCAGGATATAAAAGAAATTGTTGCCTATGCTAAGGAAAGATTTATTAACATCGTTCCTGAAATTGAAATGCCCGGTCACTCACTTGCTTCACTCGCTTCGTATCCTGAGAACTCTTGTACCGGCGGACCATTTGAAGTCGGAATTGTCTGGGGTGTTATGAAAGATATTTACTGCGCCGGAAGAGACTCAACTTTTTATTTTCTGCAGGATATTCTAGATGAAGTTACAGCACTTTTCCCCGGTAAGTATGTTCACATTGGAGGAGATGAAGCTCCAAAAGATAGGTGGAAAGAATGTTCAAAATGCCAGGCAAGAATTAAATCCGAAGGTCTGAAAGACGAACATGAACTTCAAAGTTATTTCATTAAAAGAATTGCAAAGTATCTCCGGTCAAAGGGAAAAGAAATGATCGGCTGGGATGAGATTCTTCAGGGCGGGCTTGCAGAAGGTGCAATAGTTCAATCGTGGCAAAGTTTTATGGGTGCATATGTTGCAGCAAAACAGGGACATTATACAATTTGTTCACCGGCTTCATATACATATTTAAATAGTGATCCTGACAATCTTGATTTAAGAATTGCCTACTCATTTAACCCTGTCCCTGATGAATTAAATGAAGAAGAAAAAAAGTTTGTACTTGGAAGCGAAGTAAATTTGTGGACTGAAGAAGCTCCCGAAGAAACGGTGGATAGCAAACTTTTCCCACGTATTCTTGCTTTTGCAGAAGTTTTCTGGAGTAATCCTGAAGGAAGGAACTATGAAGAATTCTATAAAAGAGTACAGGCTTCGTACAAAGATCTTGATGCAATGAGAATAAAATACGGAAGGGAAACAAAAGTTTTTACTCCCAAAACATCCTTTGATAGTGATAAGAATGAATTTGTTGTTGAACTGAACAAAGGTCAGGCAGGAACAGATATTTATTATTCAATGGATGGAAGCGATCCGGATATTAACTCAATACTTTATAATGAACCGATAAGAATAAACAAATCTGTTACTCTGAACCTGGCTGCTTTTAGAAATAAACATGATCTTGGTAAAAAATTCAGCTTATCATTCGATCTGCACAAGGCTTTAAATGCTGAAATTACAATTAAGAATAAATATGATGAACGCTACAGAGCTTCCGGAGATAATGCTTTAATAGATGGTGTACGTGCTACCGAAAATCTGCACGATGGTTGCTGGCAGGGTTATGAAGGTGTTGATTTTGAAGCTGTAATAGATTTGGGTGAGGAAAAAGAAATTTCCAAAGTGTCACCAAGATTTATGCTTAATTCCAATTCCTGGATTTTCCTTCCTGAAAAAGTAACAATTTCAATTGCTGAGGATGAAGATGAATTCATGGAAGAAAAAACCATTGTGAATGATGTGCCGCAGAAGAATTCTGAAATTGTGCTTAAAGATTTCACAGCAGCATTCAATAACAAACCAGCAAGATATATAAAAGTAAAAGCAGAAAGCATTAAAAAATGTCCCGATTGGCATCCGGGTGCTGGCGGTAAAGCCTGGCTGTTCATTGATGAAATTGTGGTTGAATAATTTTTCCGGAATTATTTAGATGAAAAGATTAATCGCCGTGTTTTTTCTTTTACCCGGAATGTTTACCTGGTGCCAGCAGCTTTTGATTGAAAAAAGTGTAAGCTCACCTGACGGTAAAATTTCTATAATATTTTCAGTAGAGAAAAACGGAATTCCTTTTTATAAAGTTAAACATTCCGGTAATGAAGTAATTACAAAATCAAAGCTGGGCTATACTATAAAAGATCAGGTTAGTCTGGATAAGAATTTTAAACAGCAGAATTTCGCAATAACTTCTTTTGATGGAACCTGGACACCGGTTGCAGGCACATCATCATCCGTAAGAAATAATTATAACCAGCTTAGTGTTGAATTAAAACAGCCTGAAACTGACCAGCAAATGAATTTAATATTCAGGGCATTTAATGACGGAGTTGCATTCAGGTATGTCGTTCCTGAACAGGCAAATCTAAAAGATGTGCAGATACTTGATGAACTAACAGAATTCCGTTTTAATGAAAATCATTTCGGGTGGTGGATTCCTAATGATTATTCCTGGGATGAAAATTATTATAAGAAAAATACCCTGGAAGATATCCAGGCAGTAAATACTCCAATTACAATTGAAACTCTTAATGGATTATATCTTTCAATAAATGAAGCGGCGCTAATAAATTATCCGGCAATGACTATAGAAAAAATACCGGATGATAAATATTCCTTTCATTCCGTTCTAATACCATGGCCCGATGGAGTTAGAGTAAAAACAAGTGCACCATTTCAATCACCGTGGAGAACAATTCACATTTCGGAAACACCCGGCGGACTTATTGAATCTCACCTTGCCGAGAATCTTAATGAACCATGCAAAATTGAAAATACATCCTGGATTAAACCGATAAAGTTTATTGGAATATGGTGGGGAATGCATACTCAAAGATGGACATGGGAGATGAGTGCCAGACATGGGGCAAATACAGAGAACACAAAACGATATATTGACTTTGCGGCAAAACATAATATTGATGGAGTTCTTATTGAGGGCTGGAACCAGGGCTGGGAAACCTGGAAAGCCGGAATGGAAAGTAAACAGTATTATACAAAACCTTATCCTGATTTTGATATTGAAGAAATATCAAGATATGCAAAAGAAAAAGGTGTTCAGATAATCGGGCATCATGAAACCGGCGGCAACGTAACAAACTATGATGAACAACTTGACTCTGCATTTACTTTTCTGAAGAGATATGGAATTAATTATCTTAAGACCGGTTATGCCGGCGGAGATTTTCCGGTTGGCAAACATCACTTCGGTCAGTACGGCGTTAATCATTATAACAATGTTATAAAGAAAGCTGCCGAGTACCAGATTATGCTTGATGTGCACGAACCTATTAAACCTACAGGCATTAATAGAACTTATCCCAATTTGATGACGCAGGAAGGCGCACGCGGCAATGAACAGAATAGTCCTACGGGAAATCATATTCCTCCTGAACATCATACAATCATTCCTTTTACCAGACTTCTTACCGGTGGCTACGATTATACACCGGGAATTTTCAAACTTAAAAATGATGCGGTGCCGGCTTATCATCTTAGCATAACACTTGCAAAAGAGCTGGCCTTGTACGTTGTTATCTTTAGCCCTATGTTGATGGTTGCCGACATGATTGAATACCTTGAAGATCAGCCGGCATTTAAATTTATTCAGGATGTTCCTGTTACCTGGGATGAAACAAAAGTGATTGATGGAAAGATTGGTGATTTTGTTACTATTGCGAGGCATAAGGGAAATGAGTGGTTCATCGGAAGTGTTAGTGATGAGAATTCAAGATCAGTAAAGATTCCATTAAATTTTTTAGAAGCAGGTAAATTATATATCGCAGAATTATATGTTGATGGGAAAGAAACAAACTGGAATGAAACCCCTGCAATAATTGAAATTGATAGCTGTATTGTTAATAATCAAAATACCTTTAACCTGTCTTTATCTGCTGCCGGTGGTGCTGCCATAAGAATCCGCCCGGTTAACAACGAAAGCATTTCGGCTTATAAAACTATTGATGAGATCAATTCTCGTTCGGCGGAGAAGGAAAAGATTTTTGCCTTACTGCCTGTTTATGGTAAATTAAAAACAAGTAACAACATTGCTCTTGATGCAGCCGTGGATTATGCGAACGAACCAAGTATGAAATATTCTGCGGGAGGAAACAAAGCTCTTGTGGATGGTTACCTTGCTACAGTCATTGCTTACGATAACTGGCAGGGATTTGAAGAAGATAATCTCGACATCATTATTGATCTTGGCGGACAGAAAAGAATTAATAAAGTTAGCCTTAACTTTTTACTGAATTATAACGACTGGGTTTTTGTGCCCGAAAAAACCATTCTCTCTTTTTCAAATGATAAAAAGAATTTTTGGAATGAATGTGTTTTTAATTTTAAAAATGACAGCGGCATTAAAGAAAAGCAAATCAAAACTTTCAACGCAGATAATATTAATAATGAATACAGATATATAAAAGTAGTAGCTGAGAATGTAAAAAATTGCCCGCAATGGCATCCCGCATCTGGCGGCAAGGCGTGGGTTTTTATAGATGAGGTTATAGTAGAGTGATTGCTGTGCAAATCAATGAGAGGTGAAATACTGGATACTTGATGCTGGATTCTAGATAAAAAATATTAATCATAATTTAATTTGGTTCTTATATGAATAATAAAATTTTCTTTTTCTTATTTATCTCAGCAGTACTTCTTAATGCACAGACGGATAAATTAAAAATTGTTACAGAAAGTAAAAGCGATTATAAAATTATAATATCTTCATCAGCTTCGCGTTGGGATTCGCTTGCTGCATTGGAGTTTCAGAAATATATAAAAGAAATTTCCGGAGCAATTCTGCCTTTGGAGAATTATTCGTCACCTGAAACAGATTTTGAAATTGTAATTGGAAAAAACAACCGCATAAATGAAATAGATACTTCGGGAATAAAGTATGATGGTTTTATAATAAAAACTGTTAATAATAAAATTTATTTTTATGGAGGTGGAAAGAAGGGAACACTTAATGCTGTTTTCAGCTTCCTCGAAAAATATCTTGACTGCAGAATGTACTCGTCACAGGTAAAAATTATTCCTGCAAAAAATTCAATTGAAATTCCTCAGATAGATTTAGTTGATAATCCGGCTTTTGCTTACAGGGATGTTCATTATTACGAAGCCAACCAGGATGAGTATTGTCGCTGGCATAAACTTGTTGATTCAGATGATAAAAAAATGTGGGGAATGTTTGTTCATACGTTTCAAACACTTTTACCAGCCGATAAATATTTCAAAGACCATCCCGAATATTATTCCTTAAGAAACGGAATACGTGTGCCGCAGGAACCTTGTCTCAGTAATCCGGAAGTATATAAAATAGTTGTTGATGAGCTGAGAAAAAGAATGGCAGAAAATCCTAATGCAAAATACTGGTCGGTTTCTCAAAACGATGATGATGATTACTGCCAGTGCGATGAATGCAGCAGGATTGATAGTTACGAAGGTTCACCATCAGGATCAGTAATAAATTTCGTTAATAAAATAGCAAAGGAATTCCCTGATAAAATTATTTCAACATTGGCTTACAGGTACAGCAGAAAAGCTCCGTTACATATTAAACTGGAAAAAAATGTTAACATTATGCTTTGCACAATCGAAGCATACAGAACCAAACCACTTGCGGATGATACATCTTCATCGGCATTTGTAAAAGACCTGGACGATTGGTCGAAGCTTACAAACAATATTATTCTTTGGGATTATGTTGTTCAGTTCTCCAATCTCATCAGCCCCTTCCCTAACTTCCAGGTGCTACAGCCAAATATTCAACTGTTCAATAAATATAATGTTAATATGATGTTCCAGCAGGGAGCAGGCGGATGCAGGTTAACCGAGTTTGGAGAACTAAGATCTTATCTTATCTCTAAACTGCTATGGAATCCAAACTTAAATTTCGATTCTACAATGAATGATTTTCTTAATGGCTATTATGGCAAAGCAGGTATTTATATCAGGGAATATATTGATCTGATGCAGACAGAATTAATTAAGTCGGGTCACAAACTATGGATATACAGTAATCCTGTAGAGCAAATGAAAAGTTTTTTAACACCTGAATTAATGGACAGGTATAATTCTATTTTCGATAAAGCAGAATTAGCTGTTGGTAATGAACCCGAATGTCTTGAAAGAGTTAAATTTGCAAGGCTTCCATTAATGTATGCAACTCTTGAACAGGCAAAAGAAATTAGAATTGGTGAAAAAGGATTATTGATAAATATGACTAAGACACAGGTGATTGTTAATCCTAATCTCAATGTTGTACTTGATAGTTTTTTTAATCTTACATCCAGAGTTGATAACGTATATGTTAATGAAAAAAGTCTGACAGCACAAAAGTATTTTCAGCGATATAAAAGAATGCTTTCAAAATTAATGTATAATCCGTTAGGGCTTGGTAAGAATGTAAAATTCATTTCTGAACCAAATTGGAAATATCCTGCAAATGGAGAAAAGTCTTTAACAGATGGTTTCCGCGGAGATGAGGATTATCTTTTTAACTGGGTAGGTTATGAAGGTAATGATATGGAGGTTGTAGTTGATCTTAACAAAACTGAAACAATAAAAAAAGTAAGTGCAGATTTTCTGCAGAATGTCTTTTCGTGGATCTTTTTACCGGAGGATATGCAAGTAAGTATTTCTAAGGATGGAAAGAAATTCAGTGATGTATCTGTTGTAAAGAATATAACTCCGCCTACACAGGAAGAATTAGCATCTCCAATTCATGCTTTTATCAAAAACTTTTCATGTGAGTTTGAGCCTGTGAAAGCAAGATTCATAAAAGTAAAAGCAACAAGCATGAAAATTTGTCCGCGCTGGCATCCTGGTTATCCATTTAAAGCCTGGATATTTACTGATGAAATAGTAATTGAATAAAACGGATTAATAAAATGAGTGAAAAAGAAAATAAAGAATCATTACACGCAGGTGCGGTAGAGATTGAAAAGGCAATAAAGGAATATTATCCTGAAACAGATCCTCTGGTTCTAAAGAAACTTGAACAGTGGCAGAATCTCAAATTTGGTTTGCTAATGCACTGGGCGCCATCAAGCCAATGGGGCATAGTTGAATCATGGTCACTTTGTTCTGAAGACGAAGACTGGTGCCGAAGAAAAATTGAAAACTACACAGAATATAAAAAGCAATATGAAGATCTTAAGAAAACATTTAATCCTGTAAAGTTTAATCCGGGAAAGTGGGCAAAAGCCGCTTCAGATGCGGGGATGAAATACGTTGTGTTTACAACAAAACATCACGATGGATTTTGTATGTATGATTCCAGATTTACAAAATATAAAGTTACTGATGAGGAGTGCTCCTTCCATTCAAATCCTAAAGCTAATATTGCAAAAGAAATTTTTGATGAATTCAGAAAAAAAGATTTTTGGATAGGCGCATATTTTTCCAAGCCTGACTGGCATTCGGATTATTTCTGGTGGCAGAGATTTGCTACACCTGACCGCAATGCTAATTATGATGTTGAAAAATATCCGGAACGATGGCAGAAGTTCGTTGAATTTACCCATAACCAGATTGATGAACTGATGAGCGATTACGGTAAGATTGATATTCTCTGGTTTGATGGCTGCTGGGTTCGTAAATATTCTGAAAAAGAAATTGAAGAAGAAAGAAAAATTGCAAGTAAGAATATTCACCGCATTCAGAACCAGGATATAAAAATGCCGTTGATAGCAAAGAATGCACGCGTAAAGCAGCCAGGAATAATTGTAGTTGATCGGGCTGTTCCCGGCCAGCAGCAAAATTATTTAACTCCTGAAAACCAGGTACCTGATAAAACACTACCTTATCCATGGGAAACCTGCATGCCTATTACTCCAAGCTGGAGTTATGAACCGGGACTTGAGTATAAGCCGGCAAGAAAATTAATTCATTTACTTGTTGATGTTGTTGCCAAAGGTGGAAACTTTCTTTTGAATGTTGCTCCAACTGCTGATGGCGATTACGAGGAAGTTGCATATGAACGGTTGAAAGAAATTGGTGAGTGGATGAAAGTTAACAGTGAGGCAATTTATTTTAGCCGTCCTGTTTTACCTTTTAAGGAAGGGAAGATTTGCTTTACACAATTAGCGGATGGAACTACTTATGTAATTTATCTTGCGGATGAAAATGAAACTGTACTTCCGGAAAAGATTTCTATCACAAAATTTAATATTGTTGATGGTTCAGAAATTAAATTGCTTGGTACAGATGGAAATCTTAAATGGGAAAAAACAGGTGACGGTTATTTAATAGAATTGCCTGAATCTGTTCGCAAGAATCCTCCTTGCAATTATGCGTGGACTTTCAAAATAAAATAAAGCCCACTTCTTCCAAGAAGTCCTTTGGACAAAATGAAAGTGGTGTGGCTGTCATTGCGAGGAGTATAACGACGAAGCAATCTATTGCATTAACAATAAAAATGAGATCACTTCCCTTCGCTCGTGATGACGATTTTACTTTTTGTCAACCCCATTAAGGAAGGCAAAAAGAGTATTCAATTAATAAAAAATATTTTATAAAAGCTGAATGATGAATATGAAAATACAAAGCCCATCAAATTATATAATAAAGATGCTGTTAATTATTGCTGCTGTCAGCGCATCAAATTTTTCTCAGATCCTAAAAGGGAATTACGTTGTTATAAATCCTGATGATTCTCCAGAACAAATAATTGAGAAAGCCGCCAATGTTATTCCTTCAACCCGGCATTATGAATGGCAGAAACTGGAGCTTACTGCGTTCATCCACTTTGGTATTAATACTTTTGATAATGTTGAATGGGGAAAACACTCTACTGATATTTCAAAATTTAATCCTGCAGAAATAAATGTTAAGCAGTGGGTATCTGTACTTAAAGATGCGGGATTCAAATTATTAATATTAACAGCTAAGCATCACGATGGCTTTTGTTTGTGGCCAAGTAAATTTACAGATTACAATATTTCAAAAACTCTTTTTCAAAATGGAAACGGAGATATTGTAAAAGATCTTTCCAATGCCTGCAGAGAAGTCGGAATTAAGTTTGGTGTTTATTTATCTCCCTGGGATCTGCATGAGAAAACTTATGGCACACCTGAATACAATATTCATTTCACAAATCAACTGACAGAGTTATTAACTAAATACGGAGAAATCTCTGAAGTTTGGTTTGATGGCGCAAATGGCGAAGGTCCGAATGGTAAAAAGCAGGAGTACGACTGGCAAGCTTATTATCAGTTGATTCGTAAACTTCAGCCGGGTGCGGTAATTGCTGTTATGGGTCCGGATGTTAGATGGGTCGGAACAGAATCAGGTTATGGCAGACAGACTGAATGGAGTGTGCTGCCGGGAACGAGTACAAATCAAAATGAAATTGCAGAAAGCTCACAACAACAAGCTGGTGATGGTGCTTTCATTCCTCGCAATCTTATGGATGAAGATTTGGGCAGCAGGGAAAAAATTCAGAATGCGAAATCACTTGTCTGGTATCCGGCAGAAATTGACGTTTCAATCAGGCCCGGCTGGTTCTATCATCAGAATGAAGATGAACTTGTTAAATCTCCTTACAAACTTGCGGATATTTATTACAATGCTGTTGGTATGAATGGTGTTTTGCTTCTTAATGTTCCGCCTGATAAACGCGGACTGATTAACGAAAAGGATATTAAAAGCCTGCAGGGATTTCGTTATCTGCTTGATGAAACATTTAAAGAAAATTTCGCAAAGAATGCAAAGACAATTGTTTCAAATGAAATTGTGGGCAATGAAGCAAAATATTTATTTGATGAAGATGTGCAGACATTCTGGACAACAGATAAAAATGTCAACAAGGCAGCCATTGAAATTCAGATGACGAAGGGAAGAACATTTAACTGTATTATGCTGCAGGAAAATATTCTTGAAGGACAGCGAATTGAGAAATTTCATTTTGATTACTTGGATGGACAATTGTGGCGGACCTTCACAAAAGGTACAACTATTGGCTATAAAAGATTACTGCGCTTTCCTGATGTTTATACTGACAGGATAAAAATTATAATTGATCAGAGCCGCACTAATCCGACTCTTTCTTCACTTGGAATTTATAAAGCTCCGCCGGAAATTACATTCGAACCGAATGGCGGATCATTTAAAGATACAATGAAAGTAAAAATTTCCTGTGATACTAAAAGAGCAAAAATTTATTATACACTTGATGGCAGTACACCGGATGAAAAATCAACATTGTACAACGGAGAAATCCTTTTAACATCATCAGCAAAGATAACGACAATTGCAGTTTCTCTGGATAAGAAAAAAAGTCTGCCGGTAAGTGCGGTTTTCAGCAAAGCAAAATATTCTATTGATTATAAAACAAAGTATGATGACAAATATCCCGGTTCAGGTAATTTAACTTTGGTTGATGGTATTAACGGCAGCATCAATTTTAATGATGGCAAATGGCAGGGCTATAACGGAAATGATGTAGATGTAGTAATTGATCTTGGTGCAATTAAACAAATTGGAAAAATATCTTCCACTTACTTAAGTGATGTGAATTCATTTATTTTTCTGCCGCAATCAGTTATTTATTCAATCTCCGATAACGGAAAGGATTTTGTTCTTGTTGGTGAAATTAAAAATGATTCACCGCAAAATGAAAATACACCGCTTGTAAAATCATTTGAGACTGAAACAAAAAATATTTCGGGCAGATATATCAGAGTAAATGCAAAGAACATTGGTGTGTGTCCCGCATGGCATAAAGGCGCCGGAGAAAAAGCATGGATTTTTGTGGATGAAATAAATGTTCAATGAGTAAGATTATGATTAAGAGTAAGAATGAAGTTGTTCTTACTTCAGCCTACGGCTGGTAAACTTGCTCTTAATCTTACTCTTAATTTAAATTTCCTTATTTTTATTCCGACTTAATTTCTGGTAGTCTAAAAATGATTTTAAGAATTTCTCTTTACTTAATCTATTTTTTGACGCTTGGTATTTCTGTTTACCCGCAGGGCTCAACAATATTCAAATGCCGGATACCAGACAACGGCGACGGCACTTACAAAAAGCCAATAATCTTTGCAGATTACTCAGATCCTGATGCAATAAGAGTCGGCGAAGATTATTACATAACTTCATCAAGTTTTAATTGCGTGCCGGGACTTCCTATTCTTCATTCCAAAGATTTAGTGAACCGGAAAATTGTTTGTCACGTACTTGCTAACTTAAAGCCAATTGATATTTATGATAAACCAATGCATGGATGCGGAGTATGGGCCCCTTCAATAAGATATCATAATAATGAATTTTATATTTACTGGGGTGATCCTGACTTCGGAATCTATATGATTAAGTCAAAAGAAATTCTTGGTCCATGGAGCGAACCATTACTTGTAAAAGAAGTGAAGGGATGGATTGATTGTTGTCCATTCTGGGATGATGATGGAAATGTTTATTTAGTTCACGCTTATGCCGGAAGTCGTGCCGGTATAAAAAGTATTCTTGTTGTGAATAGAATGAATTCCGAAGGAACAGAAATTTTTGATGAGGGAGTAATGGTTTTTGATGGCCACAATAATCACCCTACTGTTGAAGGGCCGAAATTATATAAAAGAAACGGATACTATTATATCTTTGCGCCTGCCGGTGGAGTTAAACAAGGCTGGCAGCTTGTTCTTCGCTCTAAAAATATTTATGGACCATATGAAGAGAAAATAGTACTTGCCCAAGGCGAAACAAATATTAATGGTCCGCATCAGGGTGCATGGATTGAAACATCGTTTGGTGAATCCTGGTTTATTCATTTCCAGGATAGAGGGGCATACGGAAGAGTTGTTCATCTTCAACCTGTTAAATGGATTGATGCCTGGCCTGTAATTGGAAATGATAATGATGGCGATGGAACAGGTGAGCCGGTTCTTAGTTATCAAAAACCTAAGACGGGAAAAATATATCATATTACCACACCACAGACTTCCGATGAGTTTAATTCCGATCAACTTGGTTTACAGTGGCAGTGGCATGCTAATCCAAAACCTTACTGGGCATTTCCAACAGGACAAAAAGGATTGCTCCGTTTGTTCGCATATCCTTTGCCGGATAGCTTTAAAAACTTTTGGGATGTATCTAATTTGCTTCTTCAGAAATTCCCGGCTGAAGAATTTACAGTTACAACAAAACTTTCTTTTCATCCGCTTGCTGATGGTGAGAAAACCGGTTTAATAATAATGGGTTCTGATTATTCTTACCTTTCAGTTAAGCAGGTTGATAAAAAATTAAATCTGTCTTACACAGTTTGCCTGAATGCGGATAAAGGTAATACGGAAAAGGAAACTTTTCTAACCAAACTTGAAAGTAACAACATTTATCTTCGTGTTGATGTTAAAAAGAATGCAGAGTGTTCTTTCAGCTATAGCATTGATGGAAATACTTTTATTTCAATTGATGAAAAGTTTACCGCAAAGCCTGGCAAATGGATTGGCGCAAAGATTGGCCTACTTTGTACACGCGAAGGAAAAACTAATGATGCCGGTTATGCAGATGTTGACTGGTTTAGGGTAGAGTAGTCGTTTACTAATTCTTATTGACTGAAAGTTATAACATCATTCTGCTTTCATTTTTCATCATAAAAATATTTAAAGAAGTTTTGAATGATTTAACAAACAGGATTACTCCAACGTCTTGCTCATAATCTTACTCTTACTCTCTGAAGTTAGTGCCCTTTCGTAGATACTTCTGCAATCCCTTCTGCCTTACTTAGCTTAGGCCAGAAATATCCATAAAGGGAAACGAAGGCGAAGCAAATCATAGGCATAATAAAACCAACAGACATATTATAAACATCCCCAAGATGACCCATAAGTTTTGGCATTATTGCTCCGCCTATAATTGCCATAACAATAAATCCGGAAGCTTTCTTTGCCTGAACCCCAAGGCCGTAAATTCCAAGGGCAAAGATTGTTGGAAACATAATCGACATAAATAAAAAGCTTAAGAATACAGCAGTAACAGATATCCAACCTAATTTGAAAACTACAACTGCGCAAAGAAAAACATTTAACAATGCATAAGTGCCAAGCACATGATGGGCTTTCAGCTTTCTCATAATTGCTGCGCCGGTTGCTCTTCCTAAAAGGAATAAAGGAAATCCGATGGTGCCTAATAAAAATGTTGCACCCTTTTCATTAACAAAATAATTCCCCTCTTTCAGAATTGTACGATCATTGAAAAACCAGCTGTTAGCAAATCCCTGTGATATTGAAGGAATTTCTTCGATCATATAATTAATAAAGAAGCTGAAGATTCCTGCCTGGGCTGCAACATAAACAAATTGAGCAAACACTGCCCCGGTAAAATGCGGATGAGTCCAGATTGAACGTTTAACCGTTTTGTCTTTCTCTTCATTTAAATGATATTCATCCTCGGTGTTCAGATCAGGAACGTTGGCAAAGTAAAATATTATTGCCATTACAAGTACAATAATTGCAACGATCATATAAGGAATGTAAAGCTGTTTTTGTGCGGCTTCTGCTCCTTCAGAAGAATAAAAGAATGCTCCGCCGATTATCGGTCCAAATATCCATCCGATTCCGTTAAATGATTGTGCAAAATTAATTCTTGTTGCCGCATATTGTTTTGGCCCGAGTACTGTTGTGTAAGGATTGGCGACTGTTTCAAGAATTGTTAATCCCATTGCAATTAAACAAACGCCAAGAAGAAAAGCCCAGAACGATGAAATGCTTGTAGCGGGAATGAACCAGAATCCGCCGAGAGAAACAAGTAATAAACCTGAAATTATACCGCCTTTGTAACCAAGTTTGCGCGCAAGCCAGCTTGCCGGAAGCGCCATCAAAAGGTAACCAAGATAATGAGCAAACTGTACCCACGCTGATTGAGATTTTGTTAAATGCAGGTAATCCTGGAAATGCTTATCCATTACATCAATCATTCCGTTGCAGGTTCCCCACAACAAAAACAAAGTGCTTACAAGAGCGAATGTGAAGAAATAGTTTTTCCCGTTTTCAGCTTTAAACATTTTAGTAAGATTCATTCTGGTTCTCTCGGTTATTTTGTTTTACAGTTGAGTTGCTCTTCTTATTTTGATTTGCATTGCGCCTTCAATCGGTTTATCTGAAACAAGGATTAAATATCCACCGCCACCTGCACCAGATAATTTCCAGCCGAGAGCTTTGTCTTTATATCTCTCAATTATATTCATTATTCCTTCATCAACCATATTAGGAAACATTTTTATCTGAGCTTCAAAAGATTTTCTGAACGCGGTTCCAAATCCCACCAGATTAGTTGAAAGTATATTTGTCCAGCATTGTTCGGCCGCATCTGCAAGAGCTTTTGCATTGGCTTCATCAATTTTTGTATTCTCAAGAACATCATAATTCCATTCACGCGGTTCAAGCGTAATTAAGTATAAATGCGATTCAATCCATTCAAGAATTTTTTCATCATCAACAGAAATAATATTGTCCGGCCAGTATTCGCCTATGTAATCAAGTTTGTTTAAGCCGGGCATTACTATTCCAATTGAATCCTGTGAGCCGGCAACTATTTTTGTTCCGGGAGGATTTTCAAAACTGAAAAGTATTTTTGCAAGCTGCTCCCTGTTACCGTGCGGAATATCTGAGACCCAAAGCTCTATTGCTTTTCGTCTTGTACTTGATGCCATTCCACTGCGCTCATTAAACTCAATAGTTGGTTCAATTGAAATAGTTAATACTGGACCCGGAGCATATTTGCCAACGTAAGGCTGATCTAACCATCCACCGGCAAGATCAATACGATACGGCATTGTACATTCCTGTCTCAATGATGTTGTTGAACGAACAGGCAAACCTTCATGCGGAATTCTTTTAAGCACAAGATATTCGAAACCGTATTTTTTTGCGAGTTCATCTTTCGCCGGAGAATTACCGTCTTCATTTACAATAAAAATATCCGGCTGAACTTTTTGAAGTTCATTCTCGAAATCAATTATGCCCCAACCGGAATTTATATGGCAGGCTTTAACACAGGAAAGTGATTCAAGCATATACTTGCGTTCATCCTGTGAATTAACAGGGTAGCGGCCTTTCAGGTTGTGTACATTCTGATCGGAACCAAGTCCAACATATACATCGCCGTATGTTGCAGCTTCTTTAAGAAAAGCAACGTGACCGCTATGAAGCATATCAAAGCAGCCGGTAACAAAAACTTTTTTAGTATTCATAATTCTATATTGTTATTATTAAATCAGGCTTAGGCGAAGGCTAAGAAGAAAATAAAAATCATCATAAAACTATTTTTAAAACTTTGTTATTCTGTGTCCATTAGAAAAAATTGAATGACGAGATTCTGATACTCAGCCTCAGCCTTCTTCTTAGCCTTCCCTGATCAATCTGTATGGAAAACCTCTTTCATTATTTCCCAGTTGCCTGTTCCTTTTGGCAAAAGTAATTTATTCAGCTCAGCCTGGAAAGTCTGGTACTTTTCAAACTGGCTTAATCTTGTAAATGAAGATCTTATATTATCTCCGGCATATTCGTAATAAAAGTAAATCTTGTTATCCTTGAAAAAAATGTTGTTGTTTTGAAATGATTGATAACTTGTTGCTTCATTAATTTCCGGAGGAAAATTCATGAAGAGATATTTAACTTCATCTTCCTTGCCTGGAATTATTTCTGCAACAAGACCAATGCGCTGAGCCTGAGATGACGGTTTAATAAGTTTATCATAACAGAACCATTGTTCCATCTCTGCCCACCATTCACCTTCTTTCCTTGTTGGAAGCGGTTCCTGCATCGGGTCAGTTAATTTCCACCAATCTTTAGTTGTAGGATCAGCAATGGCTTTCATGTCAGCGTCATAATTGTTGCCGACATATTCATAATAAGAAAACAGAATTCCATCAAGAAGGAAGATTGAGTAATTCCTGATGTTGGATTTCCTTATCCTCTCCAGTACACCGGGAAAAGTATATTTGTGTAGAATGATATAACGTTCCTCAAATTCCGGTTTAACTTTAATTAAACTGCCGACGCGTTTTGTAACCTTTTCCTGTTTCATATTTTCACCTGTTGGATTATCCTGTGCAACAGAAACATTGTAGAAGACAAGCAGAGATAAAATGCACAATAAGAATTTTATATCTTTAATCATCTTGTGCTCCTTAGTTATTTATTTTAGCTTCCGGCATACCCGTCTTTCTTCAAAAGTCGAAGAAAGTATAACCGGGGCTATTAAAGAATAATATTTTTACCGGCAATATTAAGAATGTATTTTAATAACTGCCATACAAAGGACCAAAATTTTTGCAGGCTCTGTAGTCAGCACCTTCAAGATCGATTGTTCCAAATGCATTCCATGCGCTTGGCCTGTAAATTTTTACTTCAGCTACATTGTGCATGTTAACAGGAATTCTAAGCATTGCTGCCAGTGTAATTAATTTGTCTCCTATGTGTCCGTAACTTATTGCACCGTGGTTTGCGCCCCAGTTTGCCATAACAGAATAAACGTCTTTGAAAGCTCCTTTGCCTGTTAATACCGGAGCGAACCATGTCGTTGGCCATGTAGGACTAGTTCTTCTTTGTAATTTAAGATCTGCTTCTTTTGGTAAACTTACAGTGTAACCTTCAGCAATCTGAAGTACTGGTCCTAAACCTTTAACCAAATTAATACGGCTCATTGTTACCGGCATTTCCCCTTCAGATAAAAATTGCGAAGAGAAACCGCCGCCGCGGAAATATTCTTTTTCAGCCTGGCACCATCTGGTAGCTTTCAGACATGCTTCTACATCATTCTTTGAAATTTCCCAGAACTGTTTCATTACCGGTTTGCCGTTCCTTTTTTGTTTACCGGTACCGTCAAGTGTAGTTGAGCCGGAATTAATTAAATGGATAATTCCGTTTACAGCTTTACCTTTTAATTTAGTTCCTGTAACACGTTTCACTGATTCCGGGCTCCAGTATGTTCTTACATCAGAAAAAATTTGTGCTGTGTTTGTTAAGAGATTTCCGAATAACATTGCAACACCATTTAAGCTGTCATTTTCAGTTGCCATAATAAATGGCTGGCGTATTCCATTCCAGTCGAATGAAGAATTAAGAATCGCTTCCATAAAATCTCCGTTTGGAAAATGGTCAGTCCATTGCCGCTGGCCCTGGAAGCCTGCCGCAATTGCATTATGTCCCAATGATTCTTCCACGAATCCAAGTTTTGCAAGAGCAGGGTTACCGATCATAAGATCTCGGGCAATCATTGTCATCTTAACCACAGTTTCCCATTCGTAATCTTTTCTTTGGCGTGAAGATTTATCTTTATTTACATCTTCACCTTCTTTACAATAATTTTTTGTCCATCTTAAAGCCTTAGTAAATTCTTCTTCATCAAAAATATTTTCTTCAATTCTTCTGGTTATCTCGCTCATATCAACAGATTCATTTCTCATGCCGAGATAGTTTTTGAAAAAGTGAGAATCAACGACAGAACCGGCAATGCCCATTGAAACAGATCCGATGGACAGATAAGATTTTCCTTTCATCTCTGCAACTGCTAAACCTGCTTTAGCAAAACGTAATAATTTTTCTTTAACATCTTCAGGAATAGCAGAATCATTTTTATCCTGAACATCTCTCCCATAAATGCCAAAGGCAGGTAAACCTGTTTGTGAATAACCTGCCAACGCTGCTGCAAGATAAACCGCACCGGGTCTTTCTGTACCGTTAAATCCCCAGACGGCTTTTGGAATTAACGGATCGGAGTCCATTACTTCAGTGCCATAACACCAGCATGGTGTAACAGTTAAGGAAAGACCGACATTCTGCCTGGCAAATTTTTCTGCACATTCGGCAGCTTCTGCAACACCGCCAATGCAGGTATCGGCAATTATGCATTCTACATTCATTCCATTCGGATATCTTAAGTTTTCACTTAAAAATTTTGCGGCATTCTTTGCCATCTGCATAGTTTGAAACTCAAGTGATTCTCTTACGCCTTTTCTTCTGCCGTCTATCACCGGACGGATACCAATCTTAGGCAGGCTGCCTTTTAATCTGTTAACAAAAGAATTTCCATTGTTCATAAAATCTCTCTTTAATTTCTTTTCGATTTAGTTGTTTGCTTTAACCCGATATCTTTTCTTATTCCAAACTTTGGGCGAAGTTCAAAAAGCTGATCAGTCTGTTTTTTGTTAAGTTCTTTTACTTTACCAAGCTGAGTTGCGATAAATTGTATCATTGCAGCGTGTTCAATCGTTTCCATTTTATGATAAGCATTAATAACTGAGTTGCCTATTGTTAATGCGCCATGGTTAGCAAGAAGAAATGCATCATAATCTTTTACATAATTAGATATCATGCCGTAAAGTTCTGATGTACCGGTGGTACCATATTCAACAATTGGAATTGTACCAAGCGCAATTATTACTTCAGGCAAAATCATTTTATCAAGCGGAATTCCTGCAACCGCAAATCCGGTACAATAAGGCGGATGAGCATGACAAACACTGTTAACATCCGGTCTGTCGGTATAAATCCGCAAATGCATGTTTGATTCTGATGATTGCTTCATTCTGCCATTCAGCAATTTACCATTCAGATCAACTATAATTAAATCTTCCGGTTTCATAAAACCTTTGCTTACGCCGGTTGGTGTTATTAGAATTCTTTCTGAGTCTATTCTTGCACTTATATTTCCATCGTTGGATGCAACATAACCGCGGTTATAAATTCGTTTTCCAGCTTCAATAATTTCTTTTTTAAGTGATGCGATATTTTGTTTCAATTATTCTCTACTGATTAAGATTGTAAAATTCTGTCGTAGTTCTCTTCATTATCTTCAAAGTATTTTGTGTTTATTGGTTTGTATTCTTTCAAACTGAATGAACCGGCAACAATTTTTCTCAGTTCTTTTATATCTTTTATAGCTCCCGTTGCTATTGCCTGTGCTCCAATATTCCCAACTCCTGCTCCTTCAATAGGACCTGCAACAACAGTTTTACCGGTTGCATCTGCAGTGTATTGTGTTAACAATTCATTCTGTATTCCACCGCCAACAATGTGAAGCTTTTCAATTTTCTTTCCGGTAACTACTTCAATTTCCCTTAAAGTTTTGCGGTAAGTAAATGCAAGGCTTTCAAGAATTACTGCCGTTATAAATCCCGGTTTGTTTTCATGTTTCTGGTTTGTCTCTTTCAGAAAATCTAAAACTTTCTGTGGCATATTTCCGGGCTTAAGGAATCTTGAATCATTTAAATCTATCCATGCGTTTGCTAATCCTTGTCTGGCAGCAAGCAAAGTAAGATCATTGTAATTAAATTCCTGCTTATGCTCATTCCAGTACTGGCGGCATTCCTGTAACGGCCATAAGCCAACAATGTTTTTAAGAAAGCGGGTAGTTTTGTTGAAACCGCCTTCATTTGTAAAATTATATTTTAAGGAATCTTTGTTTATAATCGGTTTGTCAGATTCAATTCCCATTAAAGACCAAGTACCTGAACTAATAAAAGCCCAGTTGTTACCTGATGCCGGAATTGAAGCGACAGCAGATGCGGTATCGTGCCCGGTAGTTGCTATAATCGGTATATCATTGTTCAAGCCAACCAAATCTGCAATTGAAGGAAGCAGTTTCCCAAGTATTGTTCCGGGTTCACTTATAACAGGAAAAATATTTTTAGGAAGATTAAATGTTTTAATGAGATTCCAATTCCAATCTCTTTTAAGAGGATTAACAAGATTAGTTGTTGAGGCAATTGAATATTCTGCTTTCTTATTACCGCATAATCTGTAATTGAAATAATCAGGCATCAGCAGAAATGTATCTGAGAAATCAAGCAGGTTAAGATTATTTTTCTTTTCTGCAAGTAACTGAAACAAAGTATTGTACTGGGCAGATTGTGTTCCGGCAGTTGAGTAAAGTTCATCTTTTGGAATAACGGAAAAAGCCTCATCCATCATTCCGTCTGTTCTGTCGTCACGGTAATGGTATGGATTACCAATGTCATTTCCTTCCTTGTTTATAAGAACATAATCTACTCCCCAGGTATCCACACCAATTCCATTAAAGCCTGAACCGAATTTAGTTCTTGCCCGGTTCAAGCCTTTCAGCATCTCTTCAAAAATTGCGTTAACATTCCAGTATGAACTATCCCCAAGTTTTAATGTATGAGTTGTAAAACGGTGAACTTCGTGTAATGTAATTCTATCATCTTTTAATACTGCAACAATACATCTGCCGCTTTCTGCCCCAAGATCAAATCCAATATATTTTTTTTCTTCATTCATTTTATTTCATCAGGCTGCAATTATAACTTCTACACCGGCTTTCTCAATTCTTTCAACTTCTTCAGCAGGTGCAGTTGAATCAGTTATTATTTTTGAAACCTGTTTAATTTCTGCATAAGCGGCAATACCTGTCTGGCTGAATTTGCTTCCGTCAACAAGTATAATAACTTCTTTTACATAGTTAATAATAAATTTCTTCAAATCGATTTCAAGAAGATGAGTATCGGTTAATCCGTTTTCCATTGAAATACCCGCGGCGCCGAGAAAAGCTTTTTTGATTATTAAGCCGTTAAAGAATTCACTGTTTGAAAGCCCGATTATTGAACCGGTTGTGTGTCGTAAATATCCACCCGGAAGCAGAACATTAAAATCGTTACAGCCCATTAATTCAATTGCCGTCCATAATCCGGTAGGAATTATAGTAACATCTTTCAGATCATCTCTTTTCCTAAGCTCGTGTGCTAATGATATTACTGTTGTACTTGCATCTAAAAGGATTGAATCCTGTGAATCTACAAGTGATGCGGCAACTTTTCCAATCTTATGCTTTTTATGAAGATTAATATTTCTTCTTATATCAAATGAATATTCCTGCCGGACGCGTTCTTCAATTAAGCGTGCACTACCGTGCGTTCTCACAATTTTTCCTTTCCTTGCAAGATTGCTCAGGTCGGATCTGATTGTGACTAAAGTAACGTTAAGCTGCTGTGCCAGTTCCTGCACGGTTGTGCTTTCTTTGCCGGCTAATATTTCTAAAATCTTTTTATGACGATTGCTTATCATAAATCCTGTTAATTGTTGAACAGCAAAATAAGAAAAATTTACGTTTACACGCCAATTATTTTTCTTTTCATTTTGAAATATTTTCGTTTATCTTCGTTTAATTAGGATTAAAATGTTAAATGTGAGATCAGGGCAATGAAAATCTACTATTAAAAGAATGAATAATGTTTGTGAAAAATTGAACCTGAAAATTTATCAAGTATATTTCTTTCTTCTCTCGAAGGTGATGGAAATTTCCAATCGTTTACGCTTAATTATAATAACTGTTAAGATGCTACTATTCTATTTATATTAAATTCTTTTATTCAAACTTCTTGACATGTTAGATTTTTTTATTTAAGTAGCAATTAATTTTTTACAACATTAGCGGATTATGAAATACTTTATACTGAATGTTGTTTTTATTTGCCTTGCTGTTAACATTTCAATTGCACAGCCAAAATTAAAAAAAGCCACCTTCATTCCGCACTGGATTCCGCAAGCCCAGTTTGCAGGTTATTTTATGGCTTATGAAAAGGGAATTTATAAAAAGTACGGAATTGATTTGGAAATACTAACCGGCGGGCCCAAGAATCCTTCTTCAATTTATATGGAAAATGGGAAAGTAGACTTTGCCTGCCTTTGGCTTACAAATGCAATCCAAATGAGGGAGAAAGGAATTAAAGTAGTAAATATTAGCCAGATAATAAATAAATCGGCGCTAATGCTTGTAGCAAAAAAATCAAGCGGCATTCATAAAATAGAAGATATGAATGGAAAAAAGGTCGGAATTTGGGGCGGTGATTTCAGGATTCAACCTATGGCTTTCTTTAAAAATTATAATCTGAAAGTAAAACCAATTGTGCAGGGAAGTTCTCTCAATCTTTTCCTTATGGATGGAGTGGATGTGACCAGTGCAATGTGGTATAACGAATATCATTCAATAGTAAATGCTGGTTTAAATGCCGATGAACTTACAACCTTCTTCTTTGCAGATTACGGTTTAAACTTTCCTGAAGAAGGTATCTATTGTCTGGAATCCACTTTTAAAAACGATCCCGAGTTGTGCAGTAACTTTGTTAAAGCTACTTTTGAAGGCTGGAATTATGCATTTGCAAATAAAGATGAAGCTGTACAAACGGTTATCAGGTATATGAAAAAAGAAAAATTTCCGGTTAACATTGCGCATGAAACCTGGATGTTGAATAGAATGAAAGACCTGATTTTTCCCGAAAAAGGCATGAAAAATTTTGGCGCCCTTTCTGAAAAAGATTATAAATTTGTAGCAGAAAAACTGATGGAAAATAACCTGATCAAAAAAATACCGGAATTCAATTTGTTCTATAAGCCATTTTAATATTCAACTTGTATGAAAAAAATTCTTAGTAACAGAGGTTTAGCTTTTAAGATGATTCTTCTCATCTTTTCATGTATTGCTCTTGTTTTTGCTGTTATCTTCATTTATAACTACAAAGTATCAAGTGATATTATAAGAAGGAATGTTGAGGAGAACGCACGAAATTTTACTTCAAGCACCGTTGTTAAAGTTGATAACGTCTTACGTTCGGTTGAAAAAGTAATAGATAATGCCGCAATATTTTTGGAGAAATCGGATTACAGCGATAATAAAATACAGAACCTGCTTAAAGTAATTGTGGCTAAAAACAGTGAGATCTATGGCTCTACAATTGCGTTTGAACCATATTCGTTTATTAAATCCGAAAAGTATTATGCCCCTTACTATTTTAAACGAAATGATTCGCTTAAGTACGCTTCGCTTACAGATGATAAGTATGATTATATTCACCAGGACTGGTACCAGATTCCAAAAGAATTAGACAGGCCACTCTGGAGCGAACCATATTTTGATGAGGGTGGCGGAGATATTGTTATGTCTACTTACTCCGTTCCATTGTACAGGAATGTAAATGGAAAGAGAGAGTTCTGGGGAATTTTTACTGCCGACATTTCTCTTGACTGGTTGCAGAAATTAGTATCGTCTATTAAAGTTTCCGAAACCGGTTACGGTTTTATGATTTCACGTTCCGGTAAACTTGTTACACATCCAATGAAAGATGTGATTATGAATGAAACGATATTCAGTATAGCAGAAGAAAGAAATTATCCGGCTTTAAGAGATATCGGTAGAAAAATGGTAAATGGTAACACAGGATTTGAAAAACCCGATTATAAAAGTCTTGCAGGTGGAAAATCAAGTTGGATAGCTTATGCACCGGTTACATGTAACGGATGGTCACTTGGAATTGTTCATCCTATTGATGAATTGATGGCTGATGTAACTAACCTAAGTGAAACGGTATTCTTTCTTGGGGCGGGAGGCGCAGTATTTTTACTTCTCGTAATTATTTTTATTTCAAGATCAATTACGAGTTCGTTACGGCATCTGGCTGTTGCAACCGAGGAATTCGCAACGGGAAATTTTGATGTTGAACTTCCGCAGGTAAAATCCAAAGATGAAATAGGAAAACTAACACAGTCTTTTACGGCAATGCAGAAAGCTCTGAAAGATACAATTCAAAAATTAAAAAAAGCTAATGAAGGACTTGAAGATTACAGCCATAACCTGGAAGAAAAAGTTTTAGCAAGAACTTTAGAGTTGAATGAAAAAAACACACAACTTGATGCGGCATTTAAGAATGTTAAAACTCTTAGTGAAATAGGCCAGAAGATAACATCAACTCTTAACCTGGAATTAATTTTTAACACAGTATATGAAAGTGTGAATTCGCTTTTAGATGCCTCGGTATTTCTTATACTAATTTATAATAAAAAGGAAAACACCTTAGACTGTAAGCTTTCAATTGAAAAAGGTGAAAAGCTGCCCGAGTTTAGTTTTAATCTTGAAGATAAAAACAGGTTTGCCGTATGGTGCGTTAATAACCGCAAACCGGTATTTATGAACGATGTTGATGTGGATTACATAAATTACATTGAGCATAGAGTAAAACCCAAAGCAGGTACTTATGCGTCATCAATAATATATTTCCCACTTATTGTTGAAGACAGAATTATTGGTGCCATTTCTGTTCAGAGTTTTAAAAAGAATGCTTATAGCCAGGTCCATTTTGATATTCTGAACAACCTAGCAATGTATACTTCAATTGCGCTTGATAACGCATATGCTTATGAAGCAATCAATGCTGCACATAAAGAATTGAAAGAAGCCCAGTCACAATTAGTCCAGGCTGAAAAAATGGCTTCACTTGGACAGCTAACAGCAGGCATTGCTCATGAAATAAAGAATCCATTGAATTTTATAAATAACTTTTCCGAATTATCAATTGACCTTTCAAAAGAATTAGTGGAAGAACTTGAGCAGCATAAAGATAAAATTGATTCTAAATCCCTGGATTATATCAATGAGATTATTGGCGACCTTGAGCAGAACGTTAAAAAAATAAATGAACATGGGAAACGCGCTGACAGTATTGTTAAAGGAATGCTACTACATTCGCGCGGCAAATCCGGCGAATTCCAGAAGATTGATATAAATAATCTGCTGGCAGAGTATGTTAATCTTGCTTACCACGGTTTCCGTGCGCAGGATTCCACATTCAATGTTAAAATTGAAACTGACTATGATAAGACTCTTGAGCCATTAAATGTAGTACCCCAGAACTTAAGCAGAGTATTTCTTAACACGATAAATAACGCCTGCTATTCGGTACACGAAAAGAAAAAGGAAAAGAAAGACAGTTTTGAACCCATTTTATTTGTTGCAACAAAAGATCTTGACAGTAAAGTTGAGGTTAGAATAAGAGATAACGGAAAAGGTATTCCGAAAGACATACTTGAGAAAATCTTTAATCCTTTCTTTACCACAAAACCTACGGGTAAAGGTACCGGTTTAGGATTATCTCTAAGCTTTGATATAATTGTGCAGGAGCATAAAGGTGATATAAGAGTTGAGTCTGAAGAAGGTGAGTTTGCAGAATTCATAATTACATTACCCAAAAACTTATCGAGACAGTTATGAAAATTTTAGTGGTGGATGATGAACTTGATATTCAATCTTTGTTTCAGCAGAAATTTAAGAATGAATTAAAAGAGGGAAAGATCAAATTCCATTTTGCATATTCGGCTGAAGATGCATTACAGTTTCTTGATACATTACACGCAGCCGAAATTGTACTTATTCTTTCTGATATCAACATGCCCGGAATGACAGGCCTTGAGTTGTTACGGGTATTAAAGGAAAAATATTCTCATCTGAAAGTGTTTATGATAACTGCTTACGATGATGAAGAAAAACATTCCAAGGCAATAAAATACGGTGCAGATAAATACCTTACCAAGCCGATAGATTTTGAAGAATTAAAAAACGCAATACAATCAATAAATACTTAATTATGAGGAGTCAATGCCTGAGAAAATAATGGTGGTAGATGATGAACCTGATCTGGAATCATTGATAAGGCAAAGGTTCAGAAAAAAAATCCGTGAAAACGAATATGACTTTGTATTTGCAAACAACGGATTGCAAGCTTTAACAAAATTACTTGAACACCCGGATATCGGCTTAATCCTTACCGATATTAATATGCCGGAGATGGATGGACTAACATTGCTGGCAAGACTGAACGAACTGAAAAATCCCGCTTTAAGAACCGTTATAGTTTCAGCATATGGAGATATGGACAACATCAGAACGGCAATGAACCGCGGAGCTTTCGACTTTGTAACCAAACCTGTTGATTTTACAGACCTGGAAACAACAATCAATAAAACCATCCAGGAACTTGAGCTGTTAAGAAATTTCCAGAAGGAACACGACCAGCTTATAGCCATTCAGCATGATCTTTCTATTGCACGCAGTATCCAGCAGGCTATATTGCCAAAGAAATTTCCACCTTTTCCGGAAAGAAAGGAATTTGAAATTTATGCATCAATGAATGCAGCAAAGGAAGTTGGTGGTGATTTTTTTGATTTCTTTCTGGTTGATAAGGACAGGCTTGGTTTTGTAATGGCAGATGTTTCCGGTAAAGGTATTCCAGCGGCAATTTTTATGGCAGTAAGCAGAACATTACTAAAGGCAACTGCATTAAAAGGTTTGAACGCAGGCGATAGCCTTGCTCATGTTAATAACCTGCTTTGTCCCGAAAGTATCGCATCAATGTTTGTTACAATCTTTTACGGTGTTTTAAATACGGCTACAGGTGAAATTGAATATGCAAACGGCGGACACAATCCTCCGTATTTAATCCGTGAAGATGGTAAAGTAGAAGAGCTTGAGATGACAGGCGGTATTGCTCTCGGCATTATTGAAGGGCTTCCTTTTTCAGTTAAGAAAATTACTCTTAAACCTAATGAAGGAATATTCCTTTTTACTGATGGAGTAACGGAAGCATTTAATGTAAATGAAGATTTGTATTCTGAAGAAAGGCTGATTTCAAAACTGACTGATAATGCAAAGCTTAATTCAAAGGAACTTGCCGAAGCTGTAATTGCCGATGTGCATGTTTATTCTTCCGGTGTTCCGCAATCTGATGATATTACCGTTTTATCCCTGAAGTATCTTGGTAACGGATAATTTATGGCGGAAGTAAAATCGGTTAGCGTTGTTTTTCAAAATAAACTATCTGAGGTAAGCCGGTTAGGTGAAGTTGTTGAACAATTCGGTTCTGAAAATAATCTTTCACCTGCCATTACTAATTCGGTTAACCTTGCCCTTGATGAAATCATTACTAATACGATTTCATACGGTTACAAGGACGATGCTGAACACCAGATATGGCTTAATCTTAAAATTGAAGGAAACCTGCTTGTAGCAGAGATTGAAGATGACGGGCTTCCGTTTAATCCTCTTGAAAAACCTGATGTTGATACTAATCTGCCTCTTGAAGATAAATCAGTTGGGGGACTTGGAATTCATCTTGTTAGGAAACTAATGGATGAAATAAATTATCAGTTTGTAAATAATAAAAATGTTTTACTCATAAAAAAGAAAATCGCATAAAGGAGAATCTACAGTGGAATTAATAGAAAGAAAAAACAATGACGTACTAATTCTTGAAACCCATGGCAAACTTGATTCAAACACTTCTTCTCAGCTTGAACAAAAATTGATTTCCGAGATAGATGCCGGTACCTCAAAAATAATTGTCGATTGTTCAAAGCTGGATTATATAAGCAGTGCCGGTTTAAGAGTTTTGCTTGTTGGTGCCAAGAAACTTAAAGCAATCAACGGAAAAATTGTTCTATGTTCTTTGCAGGATTATATCAAAGAAGTTTTTGAAATAGCCGGTTTCACCGCAATATTTCCAATACATCCCGATTTAACATCTGCTTTGGACAATATATAAGCAGCAATATACATCTGTAATACAGATTCAAAAAAGGATTATTGAGGAGTGTTGACATGGGAAAAAGTGCCAGGTTCATTTCTGTTTTTTTTGTTGCGTGTACCTTATTATTTTCAGGATGCTCTGATGATGACACTTCGCCGTCAGAGTCAGTTGAAACAAAAGAAATAAAAGTTGGAGCAATGTTTTCATTAACCGGTGACTGGTCATCGCTTGGTAAAGCAAGCCAATCCGCTTTAAACATTGCCGTAGAAAATATCAATTCATATTTTGCATCCATCAGTTCGAATATTCGTATAAAGCTTGTAATTGAAGATACAAAGCTTGATACAACTATTGCATTGGAGAAAATAAAAAGTCTTGCGGCTGCCGGTGTAAGATTTATAATTGGTCCGCAATCAAGCAAGGAAGTAGCCGCCATAAGAGGTTATGCAAATCAGAATAATATAATTGTTATTAGCCAGGGAAGCACTGCGGGAACTCTTGCAATTCCGGCAGATAATATCTTCAGGTTTTGTCCGTCGGATTCGCTTGAAGGAGCGGCAATGGCAAGACTAATGTTCAATGAAGGTATGAGATCAATTATTAGTATAAGCAGTATGGATGCCGGTAACCTTGGATTACAGAAAGCAGCCGAAATAAGTTTTAAAAGTCTTGGTGGATTTGTTACAACAAGTTCTAACTATAATGCCGGTTTAACAGATTTTAGTTCGTTGTTACCTGTTATAAATTCAAGTGTTCAATTGCAGATTTCCTCTTTCGGGAAAAACGAAGTAGGTGTTTACATTGCAGGCTTTGATGAAGTTATTGAGTTATTCAAACAGGCTTTGTCTTATCCTGATCTTTATTCTGTTAAATGGTATGGCAGTGATGGAATGGTATTAAACGAAAAAATCTTAAGTGATACCGCCGCTTCAAGATTTGCCGAAATGACAAAATATCCGTGTCCTACTTATGGATTGGATCTAAGTACAAAATACAAATGGGAACCAATAGTTACCATGATAAACAATGAAATTGGTTTTCAGCCGGATGCTTTTGGGCTTTCTACTTATGATGCGCTCTGGGTTGTTGCCCTGTCATATCTTTCCAACAATGGTTCAGATAATTTTGCTAACCTTAAAAAGATTTTTGTTCAGACTGCAGATTCTTATTACGGGCTTACGGGCGCTACCGTGCTTAACAATGCGGGCGACAGGAAATTTGGATTTTATGATTACTGGGAAATTAAAAAGCAAAACGGTGTATACAACTGGGTGCTTACTGGTAATTCTAATTGATCATTTGGAGATTAAATGAATAATGAAAATATAAATGCTAAATCATTGGAGGAAAAAATAAGTTCACTTGAAAATCAGCTTTTAGACCTGGAAACTGCAAATAAAAATAAATCGAGTGAGTTAAAAAAATATAAAATTATATTCGAGAGTTCTCTGGATGTTGTGATGATTACAGACGGTAAAGCCGGTAAGATTCTTGAGATAAGTAAATCGTCAAAGAATCTTTTGGGATATTGGCCGGAAGAATTAATCGGGCAGCATTATTCGGTGCTTTTGCCCGCCTCCAAAATTCCTGTTAGCGAAAAAATCTTAAACGAAACTGAAATTTACGGTTCAGTGCTTGCGGCAAGAGAAGTCCGTAAAAAAGATGGCTCGTTTTGTAATATGGATTTAACCATTAATATTATTGAATGGGGTGATGAAAAAGTTGTTTGTACAAATCTTAGAGACATTACGGAAAGACTAAAACACGAAGCTGAGATACAAAGAATTTCTACCGAGTTAAGAGAGTTAAATGCAAGTAAAGATAAATTTTTCTCAATCATCGCACACGATTTGAAAAGCCCGTTTACCGGGTTGCTCGGTTATTCTGAAATAGTGAATGAAGATTTTGATTCATTAACCAATGACCAGCTTAAATCATATTTCACCGAAATACATTCTTCTGCAAAGGCAATTTATAACCTGTTGAATAATTTATTGGAATGGTCTTGGATTAGCATTGGCAACCAGTCATTCAACCCCGCAAGGATTGATCTTGTTAAAATTTCCCGAGATGTAATTGATCTTTTAAATCCGAACGCAATTAATAAAAACATAGAAATTATCTTTAGCGGTGATGATAAAATTTTTATTAACGCCGATGAAACAATGATTCGTTCCGTCATTCAGAACCTTCTTTCTAATGCGATTAAATTTACTCCAAGGAACGGGCATATAAATATAAATCTGATCAAAACACCCGTTGAAGCTGTAATAATCATCCGGGATACAGGAGTAGGAATTAGTGAGAATGAAATTGCTAATCTTTTCCGGTTGGATAAACATAACTCAACTTTAGGTACGGAAAAGGAAAAAGGAACCGGGTTAGGTCTGCTTATTGCTAAAGAACTTGTTGAAAAAAACAGCGGAACGATAAGTGTTCAGAGTAAATTAAATGAAGGAACAATATTTAAAATATTATTTCCCAGGGTAACAGATAATTCAGGATACTAACATTGCTTAAACTGATATCCTGTTACAGGGTTAGAATAAAGAGTGTTTCATTTTATTAAATATTTCAACCATGGAAAGATGAAATGTTACAGATAAATTACAGTAGGATGCACGGTTTTAGTTCTATTGGTTTTAAAGGAAGGATAGACGGCATCACAGCTTTTGATGTTGAAAAAGAACTTGAGAAACACATTTCAAACGGGGATAGAACACTCTTAATTGATTTCTCAGAAGTTAATTATATAAGCAGCGCAGGGCTTAGAATATTTGTCGGCATACAGAAAAACCTGACAAAAATCGGTGGTGAAATAATTCTGCACTCGATTATTCCTACTGTATATGAAGTGTTCAGGATAAGCGGTTTAAATAAGGTATTCAGGATTGTCAGCGATAAAAACAATTTGCCTGAGTTACTCGGTTTTAGTGATGAGGAAGAAACGGGTAAACTTGAAACTGACGGTGTGAAAATAGAATTTATTAAACACCATCATCCCGCAGGAAGTTTATTTACAATCGGTTCTCAGAATAAACTTTTAACGGCAGGTTATTCATCTGAAGATGTTATTGGTGTAATTCCGGATAACATTGAATTTGGTGCTGGCCTTGCCGCATTAGGAGACAATTACGAAGACTACAAAAATGTTTTCGGTGAATCACTTGTCATTCATAAAAATTTTTATTCTTATCCTGCAGTTAAAAAATCGCTTGTCGATTTTATGCTCTTCAGTCAAACCAATAGTGACCTTAAATATAATTTCCTGTACGGTTTCCGGTTTAATGGAAAATACAGCGCGGTTGTTAAATTGGAAAAGGAAGACTCTGCACTTGCACTTACCGATATAATTCAACTTACTCAGGAATTCTCATCAACAAATCTTTACGGTATAATACTGCTTGCAGAAAGTGCAGGTTTCTACGGAATGCATTTAAAAAAAATTCCAATTACTGAAAACAAACCTGTAAGCGGAAATATTTTTGACAGGCAGAATTTTGCTGAATGGATTGATCTTCCGCTGGAATCTGCAAACATGAATAACATAATTACTGCTGTTGGTGTTGTGGTTAAAGATAAATCCTTAATAAACCGGAACACAGCCTCAATATTTTCTGACGAAGGAAATTTCCATTTACACGCAAATGTCTTTGAAAAAGGCTCTTTAAATAAAAACATAAAGGAATTCGACGGCGAACTTAACCGGGTTCTTACTGAACTACAGATTCTTAAAGTGCAGCATCTTCTTGGTAAAACAATGCTTAAAAATGTAATTGCCGCAGTTATTGGATTGGAGGAAGCATAATGGAATTATGGATTGGCGCAATAAACCTTGGCTTTCTTTACAGCTTCATGGCTCTCGGCGTTTTTATAACTTATAAGATTTACGACTTTGCTGACATAACTGTAGATGGAAGTTTTACAACCGGCGCTTCGGTTGCGGCTGTACTAATTGTCGGTGGTATGGATCCGTTTTTCGTTCTTATATTGTCTTTTCTTGCGGGTGCAGCTGCTGGTTTCTTAACCGGTTTTATTCATACGAAATTTAAAATAAATGGATTGCTTGCCGGTATCCTCGTAATGACGGGTTTATATTCTGTTAATCTCCGCATTATGGGCAAATCAAATATACCTCTGCTTAACAGTCCAAGCTTTGTTTCTTATTTTGAAAAGTTTAACCCTGATTTAAATTCTGAAATATGGCTATGCATTTGTCTTGTCGTTTTTATTGCAATTACATGGTTAATAATCTCGGTGTTTTTTAAAACTGATTTTGGAATATCGATGCGTGCAACCGGTGATAATCCGATTATGGTTTCCGCTGCCGGTGTAAATGTAAATTTCATGAAAATCTTTGGTATTGCTTTGGCTAACGGACTTGTTGGAATTTCCGGCGCCTTGGTTTCTCAGTACCAGGGTTTTGCAGATATTGGAATGGGTGTCGGAGCAATTGTGTTCAGTCTTGCTTCTGTTATTATAGGTGAAGCATTAATCAAAAAGACATCAATCCTTGTAAGAACTTTAAGTGTTATAGTCGGCTCAATTATATTTCGTTTAATGGTTGCTCTTGCCTTATATGTCGGATTAGATCCTAATGATCTAAAATTAATTACTGCTGTGTTCGTATTCTTTACTTTAGTTGCCTCCCAGATTTTTGGTTTCAGGAAGAAAAAGTTTTCACTGGTTAATTCTGTTTTATATAAGAAAAGAAAAATCCTGGCTGTAGTATTCATATCTGCGGCAGTAATTACCGGGGTATACTTTTTAATCTTTGGTTTATTGACCAGGCAGCCGGAAGAAAGGATGGTTAAGATTGGCATCGTAATTCCAAACGATGCAACAATATTAACTCTTACAAGAGATGGTTTCTATCAGGAGATGAAAAAACTTGGTTACCAGGACGGAGTTAATTGTAAGATAATTGAAAAGAATGCCAATGGTGATATACCAACCATAAGCACTATAATTGATAATTTTATAAACCAGGATATTGATATTTACCTTACAATCTCAACACCAAGCACACAGGCAGCAGCCAAGAAAATAAAAAACAAACCAGTTGTTTTTGCTACCGTTGCCAATCCGTTTATTATTGGTGTTGGTAAAACCGATACTGACCACCCGGCAAATATAACCGGCGTTTATGGTACAGCACCTATCAAAGAATTGCTCGAGATTATTAAAAAAATTCACACCGGTAAAATGAAATTCGGAGTAATCTGGAATGCTGCTTTTCCCAATTCAGTCTATAATGTTAAACAACTTGAAAATTATATTTCCGAAGATAAAAACTTCAGTATGGCAGGAGCGACAATTGCAAATTCAAGTGAAGTATACCAGGCTGCACAATCTCTTGCGGGTAAGGGAATTGATGCGTTTTTTCTTACACCTGATATAATGGTTTATGCTTCGTTTGAATCAATTGTAAAAGTTGCACGCGCAAATAAAATTCCTATTTACTCAAATGATGTTGAGAGATTAGCAGACGGAGCTCTTGCCGTTTATGGGTATGAATATCTTACAAGCGGATACCAGGCAGCAAGAATAATTGATAAGATTATTAAAGGTCAGAATCCTTCTGCAATCCCGTATGAAATTTACAATATGACAACTATCGGTATTAATCTTGATGAAGAAAAGAAATTAGGTATAAAGATTCCCGATGACGTTAAAGCAGAAGCGACAGCTACAGTTGAAAATGGTAAGCTGAATAAAAAAGAACTTTCATCCACTACAAATACAATCAGCGGTAAACAAAAAAGGCTTACACTTATGCAGTTTACTGATAATACTCTTCTGAATACTACTGCTGAAGGAATTGTAGACGAACTAAACCGTTCCGGTGTTCTTACAAAAAATAATATTGTCATTGATAAGAAAAACCCAAACGGGGATTTTGGAGTCGCTCAGTCACTTGCCAAAGATATTGTAAGCAAAAACTATGATTACGTCATTACTGTATCAACAATTGCCGCACAGGTAATGTTTGGTAACAATAAATCTATCCCGCATATTTTTTGTGCTGTTACAGATCCAATAAAATCCGGGCTTATAAAGACATTTAAAGATCATGCTTCGTACGTTACAGGTCTGGCAACTCCCCAGCCTGTAGAATCAACAATAAAATTAATGAGAGAAGTATTTCCAAAAGCTAAAACGATTGGAATTGTGTGGAATGCGGCAGAATCAAATTCTGAGTACTGTACTTTAAAAGCAAGGGATGCATGTAAAAAATTTGGCTTCAGACTGATTGAGCGGACAATTACCAATTCCAATGAAATAGATGAAGCAGTCAAATCGCTTGTAAATGAGAAAATCGATCTCTTCTTTACTTCTGGTGATGTTACAGTTACGGTCGTCGTTCCTTCAATAGCAAAAACGATGATCAGAAATAAAATTCCTTACATAACAAATACTCCTGCAGATGTGAATGACGGGGTACTGTTTGCTCTTGGAGCAGATTATTATGATGTAGGTAAAAAGGCCGCAACAGTTTTTGAAAGATTTATGCAGGGCGAAAAAATTTCTGGTATTGATGTGGAAAAGTATGTACCGGAAAAGCTTGCGATCAATTTAACAACCGCAAAACAAATTGGGTATGAAGTTCCGGAAAATATAATTAAAAAGGCTGCCGTTATTAAAAAATAATTTGCAGGTTATTTATGCCTAAAAAACCAATCAATTTAACTTATGGGGTGGAAGATAATCCACCGACCTTAATAACTGTTTTATTGGGTGTACAGCATGTATGTATCATATTTATCGGTATCATAATGCCGGTTATGATTATAAGGCTGATGGGTAATAACATAACACCTGAAGAAGCGCAAAGCCTTGTCAGCATTTCATTAATCGCAGCCGGAGTATCTGCATTTATTCAATCATACAAAATGGGTCCTGTCGGTTCAGGTTATCTTTGTCCTTCAGTTTCAGGTCCCGCCTATTTTGACGCTTCGAAGTCAGCTGCTCTTGCAGGCGGGCTACCGCTTTTATTCGGTATGACACTGCTTGCCGGTGTAATTGAAATATTATTTTCAAGAGTGATGAACAAGATACGTTTTCTCTTTCCCGCTGAAGTAACAGGATTAATTGTTGCAATGGTTGGTATTGTTGTCCTTCCTCTTTCTGTTAAAAACTTTTTTGGAATAGGAGCGGGAGATACAGAAATACTTCCAATGGAAGTAGTAATAGGCATAATAACTCTAATGACGATGATCGGATTAAATATATGGAGCAGGGGAAATCTAAAACTTTATTGTACGCTTATAGGAATGATATTAGGTTATGTACTTGGGATATTTTTTAATGTTATTCCGCAATCGGATATTCAGAATTTCAATTCAGCCTCATTTTTTTCATTCCCGCAGATAAGTCATATTAAATGGTCCTTTGATTTTACTTTGATAATTCCTTTTGCTGTTGCTACAATTTGTTCTACTTTCAAAACTGTTGGTGATCTTGTAACCTGCCAGAAGATTAATGATGCCGACTGGAAAAGAGTTGATATGAAAACAGTCTCCGGCGGAATCCTTGCTGATGGTTTGGGCGGAGTAATACCGGGACTCATCGGTGGTTACGGGCAATCTACATCATCATCAAATGTTGGTTTGTCTTTAGCAACAGGTGCTACAAGCCGCAGGATTGCGATTCCGATAAGCATAATTTTAATCGTGCTTGCTTTCTTCCCGAAACTATCCGAGATATTTATCATAATGCCGAGGCCGGTTATAGGTGCAGCATTAATTTTTTCAATTAGTTTCATGATTACAACCGGTTTCCAGATGATGATGTCCAGGATGCTTGATACAAGAAAAATATTTGTCATCGGCGCATCGCTTATTTTTGGTTTAAGCGTAGACATGGTTCCAAACCTCTATTCAGGTGTTCATTCATGGATAAAACCCGTTTTCAGTTCATCGTTATCATTAACTACAATCTGTGCAATCGGACTTAATCTGCTTTTCAGGATTGGTATTGCTAAAAAACAAACTCTTGTCCTCCGGGCTGGTAAAAATTCAGCAGATGATATTTTAACATTTATGGAAAAACAGGGAGGCATGTGGGGTGCCAGGAAGGAAGTTATATTTAATGCTGCTGCCGCTATGAATGAGATTATGGAATCAATAAATAGTTTTGAACTGACCGACAAAGAAGTAAAAATGGAAGTAAGTTTTGATGAATTTAATCTTGATGTTATTGTAACATATAAAGGAATTCCGTTTGAGTTTCCTGATAAGAAGCCGACAAAGGAAGATCTTATTAAAGATGAAAGTGCTGCTCTCAAACTGTCTGCCTTCATGATAAAACGTTTTCCTGATTCTTTAAAGGCAGAACATAAAGAAGATAGTGTTAAATTAATTCTCCACTTCAATCATTAAGAGTACCGATGCTTATTTCTTTAGTAAATGAACTGGCAGTAATCTTAATAGTCGCATATCTTATTACGCGAACCAAATTATATATTGATGTAATTGTAAACAAGAATCTCAATTTAAAAAACAGTCTTATCCTGATATTGGTTTTCGGAGTGTTTGCAATATACGGGACAATTAATGGTGTTCAGCTTGATAATAATATTATTATAAATGTAAGGGGGATTTTTCCTGCGTTTGCCGGTTTAATTGCAGGTCCGGTTGTTGGAATAAGCGCAGGAATTATTGGAGGCGTTCACAGGTATTTTTATCTTGAAGGCGGAACACACCTTGGAAGTGCTATTATAACTATCCTTTCCGGATTATCAGGCGGACTAATCTACAAGTGGAACAATAATAAGATTATTGGAATATTGGGAGCAGTTATCTTCGATATCTTGCTTGAACTTCTGCATGTAGCAATAAATGTAACCTTAGGACATTTTAATGGTATGGATCTATGGGCAACAATGAAAACTAATATGGCGGCAATGATTGTTGTAAATGCGGTTGGAATGGCGGTTCTTATGTTCATTACCTTGAATGCAATTAAGGAAAGAGCTACAGAGACAACCAAAAATATTATGATGAGTGAACTAAAAATTGCACACGATTTCCAGATGAGTATGGTGCCGCAAATCTTCCCTCCTTTTCCGGACAGGAAAGAATTTGAATTATATGCATTCATGAAACCGGCTAAGGAAATCGGCGGAGACCTTTATGATTTCTTTTTTATTGATGACAGGCATTTGTGTTTTTTAATTGGTGACGTTTCAGATAAAGGAATTTCCTCCGCGCTCTTTATGGCTCAATGTAAAAGCATTACCCGCGCAATTGCATTATATGAAAAACGCACTTCAGAAGAAAAGATTTCTTCATCAGAAATTCTAAGCCTTGTTAACGAAGAAATCTGCAGGGACAACGAATTGCTGATGTTTGTTACTTTATTTATTGCCGTGCTGGATACAAAAACCGGTCATATAATTTTTAGCACGGCTGGTCATAATCCACCGTTTATCTCTGAACAATCGGGTGAAATTACTTGTCTTGATACAATCAGAAATATTCCGCTTGGCATTAAACCAAATATTACTTTTAAAGAAATGGGATTTGTACTTAAACCAGGCGATTTAATTTTACTTTATACTGACGGCATCACAGAAGCAATAAACAAGGAAGGACAAATGTTCAGGGAAGAAGGAGTAATAAAAACTCTTGCAAGGACAAGAAGTTATTCTGCAGAAGTAATTGTGAAAGAGCTTGTAAATGATGTCGATTCATTTACAAAAGAAAAAGAGCAGTCGGATGATATTACTGTTCTTGCATTAAAATTTACCGGATGCGGGACAGCTTAATAAGAAAATAAATATTTAATATAGATTAATGTTTATCCCGGAGGGAGGTATGGTGAAATTAAACATCAGAAATGAAAATGAGATTAATATCTTTGAACTGGTTGGTAAGTTAGACAGCTCTAATGCACAATCGTTCAAGGATGAATTCCTTAACCAATTATCTGCCGACAAACTGAAGATAATTATTAATTGTGCACAATTAGAGTTTTTAAGCAGTGCGGGAATAAGAATCTTTTATCTTGCTTCACAAAAAATAAAAAACTTTGATGCAAAAATTGTATTTTGCAATGCAAATGAAAATATTCAAAGAGTTTTTGAGATAATCGATTTTAATTCCGACTTCGCGGTTTATAATTCTTTGGATGAAGCATTAAACTCACTAAAATAATTTTAAACTAATCTGATGACCTATATGGAAATAAATCCGCAGCTTCTTGATCTTACAATCAAAGATAAAGATTATATAATCTTTTATGGTGATTCGCCGTTGCTTACACCCGCCGGTAACGAATTCATTGATACTAATCCAAGGTTACTCCAGTTTATTATTACTGAATTATCGGTTTCTGATTCTGTTCCTGATGAGGGAATTACATCATATAGTCTCTTTTCTTATCAGAAAGATTTTATTGATGCAGGTAATGATTTAATCATGAATTCATTGCAGCAGAAGTTGACTGAAGATTATTTCGTTAAACTAAAATTCGGTATGGATTCCGGTAATGATCTTGATGTAAGTGAAAAAATAGATTTTCTTTTAGACAACAGGCAAAAGATCAACTTTATATTTGGCGGTTCGTCAAGTATTGTTAAAAGCCTTAACAAGTTTTTAGGTGAAAACGGTATCCTTGCTGTTCAAAACTCGGACAAATCCTTTGATAAGTTTATTAATTTTATAAAAGAAAATTATTCCTGGATGGATAGTTCAAAAAAGAGCGCAGTATATTTTTTGAACAAGGTTCATAATGCAGGAATCCTGTTGCCGATACTTTTAGTATCAAATAAAATAAGTCCTTCGGAATATACAAACTCAGTCCTGAATATTTATCTGAATAACTTTTCCGCCCACAGGAAAGAAATTGAAGAGCTTGAGCATTCATTTGATACAATACACAGGCAGGCTTCTGCTACATTGGAATATCTTTCATTCTTTGATAACCTTGCGGAGAAAGTTTCTGAAGTGCTCGAGATTATTAACACAGGTGAAGGAGCTAATATTGAATTCAAATCCTCTTTAAGATGGAACATCAAGGAAGGCAAAAAGGATTCTGCAATAGAGCATGCAAGTCTTAAAACTATATCTGCCTTTCTAAACTCCAATGGTGGTAACCTTTTTATTGGAGTAAGAGATGACGGCAGCATTGAAGGAATTGAAACAGATGCCTTTGATAATGACGATAAATTTCAACTGCACTTCTGGAATCTTATTAAAGCATCTTTAGGCGAGGAGCATAGTCCATACATTCATTCTTCACTTGAAAAAATAAGCGACAGAACAGTATGCGTTGTTAAATGTCTTAAAAGTCCCGTACCTGTCTTTTTGCACCAGAAGGGGTTTGATGAGGAATTTTATATAAGAGTTGGCCCAAGCAGTGCAAAACTTGGTGTGCAGGACACATACAAATACATAGCAGAAAGGTTTAAATAAAATCTTATTCCTGAAAGTAACTGGCAGAGAAATGATAAAGCTAACAGCAATAAATAAAGTTTTTAATCCGGGCTCAATAAATGAAGTTGTTGCTCTTAAGGATATAAATCTTAAAATAAATGACGGTGAGTTTTTAACAATTATCGGCACCAACGGATCGGGTAAATCAACATTACTTAATATGGTAGCAGGTACAATTGAACCGGACAACGGAAAAATTGAAATCTCCGGGAAAGATGTTACAAAAGAAAAAGAATTTGAAAGAGCTAAGTACATCTCGCGTGTATTTCAAAATCCTTTTAGTGGTACAGCACCTAAAATGACAATTGCTGAAAATCTGTTGATGGCTTATTACCGCGGGAAAAAGCGGATACCTAAAATTAGTCTTAAAGGAAATCTTAGAAGACAATTCAGAGAACAGGTAAGTTCGTTGGAAATGCAGCTTGAAGACAGGCTTGATAATGTAATCGGCACATTATCCGGCGGGCAGCGCCAGGCAATAACGCTTTTAATGTCTGTAATTAATAGTCCTAAGGTTCTTCTTCTTGATGAGCATACGGCGGCACTTGATCCTAAAACAGCTGCACAGGTAATTAAGCTTACAAAGAAATTTATTGAGAAGGAAAACCTTACAACAATAATGATTACACACAGCATGCAGCAGGCGCTTCAGCTTGGTACAAGAACAATTATGATGTATAAAGGAAGTATTATTGAAGATATTGACGAAAAGGAAAAAAGCCGTCTTTCCGTTGACGACCTGCTTGATAAGTTTACGGATCTTAGAAAAAAAGAAAGACTTACAGACGATGTTTATGAGCAACTAAGAAAAGAATATAATTAATAAAATTTATTTACCAACTTTTTTATAATTCACTTGTAGTTATGAATGAAAAAAATGATAACAGCCTGATAACGGAAATACTTAACGGTAAAACCGAAACATATAAGGAATTGATTGTCAGGTATCAGAAACCGGTTTTCAATTTAGTGCTAAGAATGATCCGTAATTATGATGAAGCAAAAGACATTACGCAGAATATTTTTATTAAGGCATATTACAATTTATCAACCTTTAATTTTGAACATAAATTTTTCAGCTGGTTGTATCGTATAGGAGTAAATGAATCCTTAAACTTTTTAGGCAACAGGAAACAATATGATGAGTACTATGAAGAAAATTTTAGAACTGAAAAATCGCCGGCAGATATTTTTGAAAAGAATGAAGAATCGGTAAAAATTCATAACGCAATTGACATGTTAAAAGAAGAGTACAGGACATTAATAATACTTAAACACTTCCAGGAATTATCCTACGAAGAGATTGCGGAGGTAGTAAACATTCCGGTGAATAAAGTAAGATCAAGATTGTTTACTGCAAGAAACCTGTTAAAAGAAATAATGATTCGAAAAGGAGAATTTAACAATGAATAATAATTATTGGACTCTTATTAATAAGGATATAGACGGGGAAATTACATCTGAAGAAAAATCTCTCCTTGAACAGGAATTAAATAATAATAACGACTTAAAAGAATATGCTGCCCAATTAAAAAGTGTTGTAAGAAAACTTAATAAAGAATCCCGCACAAGCTATGAAATTGATATAAGCGATGAAGTAATGAACAGCATCTACCAGACGGAAAGATTAAAAGCGGTACAGGAAAAAACTAAGCTTGCTGCAATCTTTGCTTTATTTTCGATGTCAAGAGTAAGATATGCTTCTGTATTTGGATTGGGAGTTATTGTGTGCTTTATTTTTCTTTCTCTATTTAATAACAACAACCTTAACCCGGGGAATATTTCCGGCTCAATGATAGATGCCGATACATACACGAATTTTGAAAATGCCGGTAATATCGTTATTGATATTCCCGAGTTGGATGGAAAGGTTAACACACAGGTTTATGATGATAAAGTACTGGTAAAGGTTGACCTGGCTTCTCAAAATGAAATAAAACTGAATTTTAATTTTGACGAAACAAGGCTACAGGTATATGCGGTTAAACCGATCAAACAGAATAATCAATCAAGTTTTGTATCTGCAAACAATTTAGTTCAGATAAATAATAAAGGCGGCAACAGCTATCTTTTAATGTTCAGGAATAATTTGTCCGG
>QZKB01000113.1 GCA_003599415.1 Ignavibacteriales bacterium
GTACTAATTTCTTTTTCAATCAATTCAAAATCTACCGGATTAAGTTCTGAACCCGCTGAAATTTTTCTTGTTGCACATAAAACTTCTTTATATAGATTCAGTTTAACCGTTATAAATGTAGATGACGATTTTATTATTCCTTTCTCCTTAATTGGGATATAACCATAGTTTCCTTTAATCTGTAATTCTCTTTCTTTATCGATTTCCAGTATTAAATTCTTTCGGGCTAAATTATTTAAATTAGTCAATATGGAATAATTCCATTTAGAATAACCTTGAAGTCTTTCACTTAAGTATTTTTTTATTCCTGTTTCAAGATCCTTTTGCGGAAAGAAAACAAATAGCAATATTGATAAAATCAGGTTAAACATATCAGTTTTTTATCTCTTTAAATTATTTACCATACTAATCATATCCTCGACGGTTTTTACAGTCTTGGAGTTAATTTCATAAGCTCGTTGTGCTGTAATCATGGAAACCATTTCTTCAACAATATCAACATTGGAAGCTTCAAGAAAACCCTGGTGTAATTCTCCGAATCCTTGTCCCCCCGGAGTTCCGAGAACCGGTGTTCCTGATTCAGTAGTTTCCTCATACATATTATCGCCAAGTGCAACTAAACCACCTGGATTTTGGAATTTGGCAAGTTCGATAGTACCAAGTTCGACATTATTACCACCGACTTCTGTTGCGGTAATAACACCATCACGAGAAATTGAAATATCAAGAACATCGCTGTTTATCCTTATACCCGGTTCAAGAATATAACCACTTGAAGTTACTATTGATCCTTCAGAAGATAATTTAAAAGCTCCGTCTCTTGTATAAGCAAATGTTCCGTCGGCTTTTCTTACCTGAAAAAATCCTTCACCCTGAATTCCGACGTCAAATTTATTTCCGGTGGTCTGCATATCACCCTGTATAAAAAGTTTCTGCGTTGTTGAGGTTTGAATACCATTGCCAATTTGAATCTTTGAATTTGTATTCTCTGTAACTCCCGGCATATAAGAATTGAGCGGAGTAGTATTCACTTCCTGATACATAAGATCTTTAAACTCTGCCCTGTTCTTTTTAAAGCTTGTTGTATTAATGTTAGCAATGTTGTTTGAAATTACTTCAATATTCACTTGTTGTGCATACATTCCTGAAGCTGCTGTTCTTAATGCTCGTGTTGACATTTTATTTCTCCTTATATTTTTCCTATCTCGTTAACTCTACCAAGGTGCTGATCAAAATTCTGCATTAACTTTTGCGAAGATTCGAATGATCTGTTTAGTTCAATCATAGCCATCATTTCAATTATGGGATTGACATTCGATTCTTCAATATATCCCTGAGAAATTTCATACTCGTTTTCTTTAGCATGACCGAAATCCCCTTTTTCATAAATAAAAGATTGATCATTATTCCGTAATAAATTTTCCTGGCTTTCAATTTTGCCAATTAAAATCTTATCAAGAATTTTATCACCAACTTTTATTTCACCATTTGTTGAAACTCTTATACTTTTACTTGGATCAAAAAGAAGCTCGGATAAACTTATAGGCCCTTTTTGTCCTAAAACTTTATTCCCTTTATCATTTACAAGATAGCCCTCTTCCGAAAGTTTAAATTTACCGTTGCGAGTCAATTCGTTTCCTTCATCTGTCTGAATAACAAAAAAGCCGGTACCGGATAGTGAGAAGTCGTATGGATTTCCTGTAGTAATAAGTGCTCCTTCTCTGAAATCTGTTATCTGTTTAAATCCGGAAAATTCTTCTCTTTTTAAAAATTCTGTAAACGGTTCTTCTCTTTTATAACCAGTAGAATTAATATTGGCAAGGTTATTAGCAATTATCTCCATATCCTTTTGTTGCGTCTGCATTTTTTGAGTTGTTTTGGCAATACTATCAATCATAATTAAACTCCAATCTCTTATTTATTCATTAATGATTTCAATTTCATAGCAAGATCAATTTCACCGGTTGCAATTTCATATTTCTTGGCGTTTACAATTTTATCTGCTTTTGAATTTCTTTTTGATTTTCTGATGAGAGACGATCTAAGTCTTTTCATATCATTGGAAACCGCAACCTGAAAATCCTCTGCCCGTAATTTTTCAATATTTGCTTTAAGTATATTCTGATGACGTCTTTCCGCAGATATAAAATGATGAATAGTAATTGCGATTATTCCTGCAAGCAGAACAAGTGCAGATACGCAAAAGACCAATTCAGTTATTGTGTTAAACTGAAAACCAAGGAAGTTAATTGTTCCCTGAGTGGGTTCTGTCTGAGCCTGGGCTGCTGTTACAGCGTTAATAAGAATAACCGTAAAAAAAGAATTTCTTAAATAACCGGATTTCATTTTCTTATTTTTCTCCTTAATGGAAAATTAAAAGTAACAACCGTACTGCCTATTGCAGAAGTAACGACCGTTACTTTACCCTCATGTTTTTCCATTATGTCATTAATTACTTTCAGATTCAGTTTAATTGCAGGATCACTTTCTTTGTTGTCTTTATCCATCAGAATTGCAGAGCTTATAACCTTCATTACAATTGAATCAGATTCTGCTTTCGTCTGAATAATAATTGCTGCCTCACCAGAGCTTTTTAATTTTATTATCCCAAAAAGATTTGCAAGGATCTGATTTATATGATTAGGATTGCTTAATATGGCCGGAAGGTCTTTCTGCAGATCAAGAACAAATTCAATCCTGTTATTTTCCAGGGTTGATTTAATTATCTGGAAGAAATCGTTAATAACTTTGTTAAGATCACATGGTTCAACTTTAATTTCCGCCGGATTGTTGTTTGCAAATTTTACAAGACGGTTAACAGTCTGGTTGATTTTTTCAATCTGGGCTTTGAGTAAATCAACTTCAAAATTATCCTTTATCTCAGGAACCATAAGATCTATCTGGCTCATTATAACCTGAAGCGGTGAGAGTATATCTGAAACAATTCCCTCTGTCATTCCACCGACTGCAGTCATTCTGTATTCATTATTCAGTTTTGCCTGGTAAGTTCTAAGATCTTCGTAAAGGCTGTTAACTTTTTTTGTAAGCATGCATTTATCAATTTTCGCAATTGCAAGGTAAACCAGAGATTCGGCAAGTTTTTTATCGAACTCGGAAATATTTTCTTCCTTTGATGTTGTAAGTAAAGCAAGCAAGCCGCGTCTTTTTACTTCTTCATACAAAGGAATTATTAAAACATTATACTTTGGTCCGTCGGATTCATAACTGCTTAACAGTGGAAGGATTGTAGTCATTCTTGAATCGAAAACAATATTCAGAATTCCTTCTTTGTAATAACTGTTAATCGTGTTATCAAGCTGAACAGAAAGGCTTTTATCTATTGGCAAAAGAGCAGAGTAATTCTGATCGAAGAATAAAAGGCTTGCTTCCTTGGAGGGTAAAATCTTTTTAAGCGATTGCTGCAAAGCCAAAAATATTTTTTTATGATCTGAAAGGTTTGCGGTATCCCTTTCAAACATTGAGATGACGCTGAAGATATAATTATATTTTTCAAAATAACTTACATCTGCTTTAGCATGCTTTGAATGCTGCAAAGCTCTGTGATGTATCTTGGGAACAGCATAATTACCGGAGAGTTCCTCTAACATTTTATTAAACGGAAGATAATCCGAACTATTTTCTTTAATTACTTTCATTAAAATCTGACTAATTTAATTTCTTCTTTTGTTGCTTCCTTGTACCCGTCTAAATAACTGTGCATATGTTCCGCATCTTTAAATCTCAGTATGTCAATAATTGATTCATCGTACCGGATTGGTTTTTCCCAATAAAATTGTTTTATATCAAAGTAGTTTACTGCATAATCTGCCATATGTATAACGGAAACAATTTCATTATTTATAAAAGCTTTGCCCGGGTTATGGTGGAATAAAACGGCGTCTGTTAATGCGGGCGGAAGATTCCATTTCTCTGCAAGGAATTTTGCAATCTCCTGATGCGTAAGTCCAAGTTCCTCAAATTCAGCTTCAAGAAAACTTTTCTCGCCGGTTTTTATGTGGCTTATAATTTTGAGATAAGATGAATGGAAATATTTATGTATAACGGAAATTCCCATATCGTGTATTAAGCCGGCAACAAAAGTTTCGCCGCCAAAGTTATAACCCATATCAAGAGAAATTCTTCTTGCAAGTGTTCCGGTAAGAAATGAATGGACCCACAGATCGTGGTAATTAAGATTTTCATCATTCTTAATTTTGAACGCTTCCATCATTGAAAGACTGATAAGAATGTTTTTAATATCCTGGTAACCTATAACAAGAATTGCAAAATCAATCGTGGCAACTTTTCTTGGTAAACCGTAAAGCGGAGAGTTTGCAATTGAAAGAATCTTGGTAGCAAGCCCCTGGTCCTGCCCAATCATTTTGGATAATTTAGTTGTTGATGTTGCGGGGTCATCCAGTAATTTAGCAGTATGATACATAACTTCCGAAATGACCGGTAAGGAATAAATATTCTCAAGTATCTTTTCGGTTTTTCTTCTTTTCTCTAAAAACTCTACTGTTTCCATAATTTACCTTTAAAAGATTATTGACTCTAATTGATTCTGAAATAGTTCTTTATAACTTAGAATAAAATTCTCTAGATATTTTTCATCACCAAGATTAAGAATACCAAGAATGTTGTTGTCTAATTTGAAATGATTGTCCCACTCAAACTCACCGAACTGTAAAAACTGCGTCATATAATCTGCAAGATGAACGAGTGCAGTTATAGTTGTATTCTCTTCAGCATCCGATGGCTGGTGGTGATTAAGTATAACATCAGCAAGAAATTGGGGAAGATTCCACTTTTCAATTAAATAGTTGCCTATTTCCTTATGAGTAACACCAAGCACTTTTAATTCGGCTTCCTCATAAGAAATTGAAAGGTTTTCAACCATCTCATTGATCTGTTTAAATTCACGCGGGAAATATTTGCATATAACCGGAATTCCCAAATCATGAAGCAAACCGGCAGTAAAAGCTTCTCCGCCAAACCTGAAACCCAAATCGGAAGAGATTCTTTTTGCTGCGGTAGCTGTCATTAAGGAATGTATCCAGAATTTTTTATGATCGAAATTAAGATTTTTGAAATTGTTGAAGGACTCCATTATCGAAAAAGCAACGGTAATATTTCTTATATGGTTGAAACCAAGTATGATAATGGCAAAGTCGATTGTAGATACTCTGCGGGGGAAACCGTAGAGCGGCGAATTAGCTACGGATAATAATTTAATAGACAATGCCGGATCCTTTGAAATTACCTGGCTAAGCTGGGCTGCGCTTGATTTAGGATTTTCAATAATCGAGTTTACTTCTTCTATAATAAAAGGCAAAGCTGGCAGATTATAAATCTTTGATAATATATTCTTTGTCTTTTCTTTTTTAATTTGTTGATCAAGCATACTGTACTTTCAATTCACTTTTTAATTTGCCTAATATTTTTGTGTGAACCTGGGATACGCGGGAGATAGAGATATTCAGTACCTGTGCAATCTCCTGGTAATTAAGGTTTTCGTAATAGTAAAGAGTAAGCAGCAACCGGTCGCGTTCATTTAATTTTTTTAATGCTTCCAGAAGCATTTTTTTCTCCTCGCTTTTATCCATAATTTCTGCAGGAGTTTTAGCGTCAGACGGTAAAGTTTCATACAATGTAAAACCTTCTTCAGAAACGAGCTCATCATTTAAAGAAACATTTACATATCTCACTTCATCAGAAGATTCCGAACGTGGTTTAATCTGTAGCTTCCTGATTTCATCAATTATTTTCCCTTTGATACGAGGAATTGCGTAGGTTTCAAATTTAGTCCCGTAGTTCGGGTCAAATTTGTCTATGGCTTCATACAACCCCTCTACGCCAAACTGATAGAAGTCTTTATCTTCTATTACATTAGGCCGGGGGAAGCGTGAATGCTGAATAACATAATGTACTAAGTTGGAATACCTTAATACAATCTGCTTTTTTAAATCCGTAGAAGGATTACTTTTGTAGGTTGCCCATAATTCATTATTATCCATATCTATCGCCTAATTTTGATTTGTTAATTTTTCTTTTTTAAATGAGCTTTTATTTATAGCGCGAATAAAAATTATCATTATTACGGTGAACATGATTGTGAAGGCTATGAACACAACAACAGATCTGAATAATGCCGTCTCAAGCAGAATTCCCTGCTGTAAAAAAATCACTATAGATAGAAAAAATATTAAGAGCCCGATTTCTAAAACTATTTTATACATATAGCCTCCTACCGTGTAGAACTCAAACACTATACCACTGATATCCGGCGATTTGAGATAGAAAAACTTCGATTTTGTTTTGAAAAGTGACTTGTTTGTCCGGCAGATTTTTAAGGATGGTTTATATTAGCCACCTGCTTAATTTTAGTTAGCTTTTGTGAAAGCTGGATGAAACACCGTGAGGTTTCCAGGGCTGGCTTCTGTTCAACAAAAATTGTTTGATTAAATGTTGCACTCATTACTTCCAGGTCAAACGGGATAAAACCAAAGTAGTTCACCTGTTTTTTAAGGAAATGCTGCAGGGAGGTATTAAGATTATTAAAGGTATAATCTGCATCTTCTTTTTTAAGAACTTTATTAACAATTACCTGCAGATTAATATTTTCATTTTTCTCTGTAAGCAGTTTTATAATTGCATAGGAATCAAGTACAGATGTAGGTTCCGGATTAGTAATTACAATAACCTGCGTAGAAGAAGCAAGAATCTCAAGAGACAGATCACTTCCGCCGGATGAAGTATCGAAAAGGATAAAATCATAATTGCCGGCAAGTGATTTTATTTCCTTTATAAGATTCCTTATTAAAACAGGATCCACAGCATCTTCATCTTTGCCGGAAAAGCCGAATAAAAAATCAAGGTTGGAATTGTAATTAGTTATAAGTTCTTTTACATCTACACCCGAATTAAGATAATCATAATATGTTTTTTGAGGTATTACATTTACAAGCGTGTGCAGGTTTGCAAAGTTAAGATCAAAATCAACAACGAGCACTTTGTAATAATTGGACGACAATAGATACGCAAGGTTAAGACAGACAAAGGATTTCCCGGTTCCGCCTTTACCTGAAGTAAATGTTATTACCGGGACATCATTACTTGCAGAATTATTGTTCAACATTAAATTCTGCAATTCATATAATCTTTTAGCCTGGCCTAACATCAACCGGAATTTCCATTATGAATAATTTTAGCAATGTACTGCGGGTCGGCAGCAATAATATCATCCGGTATAACCTGGCCGTTTGTTAAAAATTTAATTGGAATATCTACCTTACCGGTTACATTAAGTAAGTTACCGTAAACCGCAGCTTCATCAAGCTTGGTAAAGATTAACCCGGTAAAATTAAAATCGTGGAATTTCTTAATTACATCCAGCAGATTTCTTGTTGAATTTGTAGAACTTAAAACAAGGAAAAGTTCATCAAGATGAACAAGCGAAAGTGATTTTTTTATTTCTTTTAATGAGGCAGCATTATTCTGGCTTCTGCCCGCGGTATCAATAAAAATCAAATCTTTCTTCTTAAACTTGTTTATAAGTTTGGGAACGTCAGCCGCTTCATAACCTACAAGAAAATCAACATTGCTTATTTCAGAAAATATTTTTAACTGATCGATAGCGCCAAGACGAAAAGTATCAAGTGAGATTATTCCTATATCCAGCTTATGAAAAATCTTGGAGATAACAGCCAGCTTAGCAATGCACGTTGTTTTACCAACTCCGGTTGGCCCTACAAGACCTACAATCTTGGGTGATTTTTTTCTTTTAATTTCGAAATCGGAAGTATGAATTAAAGATGCAATTGAAGAAACAACATGGTCTTCAAAATTACCGTTTCCAATAAAATCAGCCTGTGAAGAAAGATGATCAACAATTTTATTTGCAAGCGAAGGAAAAACTTCTTTTATCAGAAGATCTTCTTTTAACTTTTTTAATCTTGCCGGTGTAATGTGATTTACTTTTTTCTTTTCCGGTTCCTTAACCGCCTGTTTCTTATCAATGTGAAGAGCGGGAAAAACTTTTTCCTGAAGCTTTTGTATCTCTTTTTCAGAATGACTTTCATCGTCTCCGATAATTCTGTCTACAAGTCTTGGTTTCTCACTTTTATTGGTAGCCTTAGTTTCAACTCCGGCAATTACTTCATATTGTTTTTTCCCACCATGGTCATCATCCAAATTTACGACCCTGGTACTTAATACAACTGCTTCTTCACCAAGCTCCTTTTTTAATTGATCCAATGCTTCTTTAAGTGTTGAAGCCAGATATTTTTTAATCTGCATTTTAAACCTCTATCCTGCCAAGAAATTCAATTTCAACATTTGCCGGTAATTCCGTATAAGACAGAACAACCAATTCCGGGAAACTAGTATTGAGTAATCTGAATAAGTATGGTCTTATTGTAGCAGCTGTAATTATAATGGGTACATATCCCATACTTCTGAATTTATTTATAAACGATTTCATGTTATTATTGAGAACAACCAGGCTATCGGGACTTAAGCCAAGTGTCTGGATTGATTCTTTTTGTTTTTGCAATGCATTAGTAATTTGTCTTTCAAAATCATCACCAAGAGTAACGGCATGAATAACACCATTGCCGTCGCGGTAAAGATTTGCTATCGTATCACCAAGTGAATGACGGACATATTCTGTTAATACATCAACATTCTTTGTAATCTTTGAATAATCAGTCAGGGATTCAAGTATCTGCACAAGGTCCTTAATCGGGATTAATTCTTTAAGCAGGTTCTGCAAAACTTTCTGAATTACGCCAAGAGGAAGAACCTCAGGATTGATATCTTCAATTACTGCAGGATATTCTTTCTTCAGGTTTTCAAGCAAAGTCTTAACCGATTGTCTGCCGAGTATTTTATCAAAATTCTTTTTGATTGTTTCCTGTAAATGAGTTGACAAGACGGAGATGCTGTCAACAACTGTAAATCCAAGTAATTCGGCTCTGTCTTTTTCCTGTGTTGTAATCCAGAACGCAGGCATATTGAATGCAGGGTCTTCAGTTGGTATGCCGCTTAACTGCTCTGTAACATTTCCCGGATTCATTGCAAGAGATCTGTCCGAATAGATCTGGTATCCTGCTGCAATATTACCTTTTATTTTTATGATGTATTCATTCGGGCTAAGTTGTAGGTTATCTCTTACTCTTACAGGAGGAACAAGCACACCATATTCAAGGGCAATAAATTTACGTGTTGCAGATATTTTCTGGAAAAGGTTTCCGCCCTGGGATTCATCCACAAGTGCAATTAACCCGTAACCAATTTCAATTTCAATCGGATCTACCTGCAGATATTCTTCTACTTTTTCTTCAACCGGTTCAACCTGTACCGCATCAGGAATTTTTTCAACTGCCGCCTGAGCTTTTTTATTTTTCTTCACGATATATGCAACAGATCCTAATATTATGGAAAGTATCATAAACGGAATTGTAGGCATACCCGGTACAATAGAGAATAAACCCACCGCACTTGAAACAGTACCAAGTACTCTTGGATTGGAGAACAACTGGCTTTTCATCTGAAGATCAAGCATATCTCCGCCGCCGCTTCTTGTTACAACCATACCTGCAGATGTAGCTATAAGAAGTGCGGGTATCTGTGTTACAAGACCATCACCGATTGTTAGTATTGTATAAGTTTGAAGAGCATCTGTAATTGACATCCCTTTCTGGGCGACACCAATTATAATTCCACCAACAATATTTATTACGTTGATAAGTAATCCTGCAATCGCATCTCCTTTTACGAACTTGCTTGCACCATCCATTGCTCCAAAAAATTCTGCTTCGCGACTTATTTTTTCTCTTCTTGTTCTTGCTTCACTTTCATTTATAATACCCGCATTAAGATCGGCGTCAATTGCCATCTGCTTACCCGGCATACCATCAAGAGTAAAACGTGCGGCAACTTCAGAAATTCTGCCGGATCCTTTTACGATAACAATAAACTGAATAATTACGAGGATAATGAAAATTATAAATCCAACAATATAACTACCGCTAACTACAAACTGCCCGAAGGTTTCAATTACTTTACCTGCATATCCGTCAATAAGAATTAACCTTGTCGAACTGATATTCAATGACAATCTTAATAAAGTGAGCATTAGAAGCAATCCGGGGAAAACAGAAATCTCTAACGGTGATTGAATATATAAAGACACAATCAATATGAGAACAGCAGCGGAGATATTTAAGGCAAGGAAAAAGTCTAATAGAAAGGGCGGCAAAGGAATAACCATTAACGCCAGGATAAAAATTATTCCGAAAGCAAGCATGATATCCGTATGTCTTAATAAATTCTTCATACTACACTATGCTCTTCTTTTTCCTGTTATTTCTTAAGTTAAAGATATAAGCCAGCACCTGAGCAACTGCTTTAAATAAGTTAGCGGGAATTTCATCTCCCACTTCACAGCTTTTAAATAATGCTCTTGCGAGTTCAACATCTTCGTGCAACGGAACGCCATGTTCTTTTGCAATCTGTTTGATTCTCTGGGCAACAGCATCTGCTCCTTTAGCAAGAACTTTAGGGGCATATTTGCTTCCCGCATTATATTTTAACGCAACAGCAAAGTGAGTAGGGTTAGTAATAACAACATCAGCTTTTGGAACATCCTGCATCATCCTGCTGCGTGCCATCATCATTTGCTTGCTTTTAATTTTACTTTTAACAAACGGATCACCCTCGGAATTTCTCATCTCCTCTTTCTGTTCCTGTTTTGTCATCATAAGTTCTTGTTTATGCTTGTACTTCTGGTAGCCAAAATCTATTCCGGCAAATATCATATAGACAAGAGTTATCTTCCAGATCAGTCTGAATGCAGTTTCAATCATATATGAAAATAATTCCGAAACAGTTAATCCCGCAAGGCTTACTGTTTCATCAATAATATCCTGGAGAATCCAATAAGCAAACAATCCGACGATTGTAAGCTTAATCAAAGCTTTAAAGACTTCAATAAAAGAATGACTGCTGAAAAATTTATTTTTGATGCCGGTTAATGGATTCATCCTTGTGAATTTTGGAGCCATCGGTTTTAGTGAGAATTTAAAACCAACCTGCGCAATGCTTGCAGCAAGAGAAACAATTACAAGCACAATAAGAATAGGTGCCAGTACCGAGAAGAAAAACAGGATTCCTTTTAATGCATACTCGCTAAGCGAATCTGAAGTAATTGTAAATGAGTTTAACGAGCTGAAAATTGTAACTGCAAATTCCGATATGCTGTTTCCTATCATTCCTTTGGTGACATAAACAGCCGTCGTTCCGGCAAGAAAAATAGCAAAGGAATTTATTTCCATACTTTTGGCAACAGAACCTTTTTCGCGTGTTTCCCTTATTTTTTTCTCGGACGGTTGTTCGGTTTTTTCCTGTCCATCTACTTCTGCCATTATGCTCCCATTGCCTTTATTAAATCGAACAAAAGATTTTCAAAATTCGCAAGCATAGTTCTTAACAAATAAATTATAACCGGTGTTGCCGCTACAAGAAGCGCTAATCCTACTCCGATCTGAAGCGGTTGAATTACAAAGAACACCTGCATCTGCGGGATTATTCTTGCAATTAACCCTGCAGAAATATGTATCAGGAAGAACGAGATCATTATTGGTGCAGCTATTTTAACAGCCAGTACAAACACACCGGCAGAATAATTTACCAATAATTGTAACACGTTTTTATTTATTGAATACGTTCCAATCGGGATAATGTTGAAGGAATAGCTTACTGCCCTTATTATGTAGTGATGACCATTTATGGTTAAAAGAATTAATACGGCAACAAAATTAAATATCTGCCCGATGATATTGCTTTCCATTTCAAGCGTGGGATCAAAAGCCGAAGCCATTGATAAACCAATATCAAACCCTATTAGCATTCCGGCAAAAGAGACGCCGTAAAAAATAAAATTTATAGAAAAAGCTATTATCATTCCCGTTATAAGTTCTTTAATTCCGATTAAAGCAAGCATTAATAATCCCTTATCAACATCGAATGTAAATCCTTTAATTGAAAAAAAGACGATGTAAGAGATAACAAGCGCAAGGAATAATTTCGAAATTGCGGGAAGTGATGTGCTGTTAAAAAACGGCGCTATAAAGAAAACAGGAACTATCCTTAAAAAAACAAGCAGCACTATTATAAAATCGTTTACTAAAATATTCATTTTATAAAGGTGCCGAACATATTAAAAAATCTTATTGTAAGAGAAATCAACTGATCAGCAATAAAAGGAAGAAGCAGAATTATAACTATTGCAGTAACAATAATTTTAGGCACAAAAGTTAATGTCATTTCCTGGATTGAAGTTGCCGCCTGGAAAATTGAAATTATTATACCAACAATCAGAGAAGCGCCAAGTATTGGCAGAAGAATAAGCAGTGTTGTAAAAAATACATCGCTTAAAAGGCTTGAGATTACTTCAATCGTCATACGTTAAAACTCCTTACAAGTGAACCAACAATTAAATTCCATCCATCGACAAGTACAAACAGGAGGACTTTAAACGGAAGCGAGACAAGCATCGGCGGCAGCATCATCATACCCATGGACATAAGTACACTTGAAACAACCATATCCACAACAAGGAAAGGAATGAAAAGAAAAAATCCAATAATAAACCCGGCTCTTAATTCGCTTATAACAAAAGCAGGAATTAAAACGTAAGTCGGCAAATCATTTCTGGAATTAGGTTTCGGCATATTGGAAAGGCTGACAAAAAGTTCAAGGTCTTCGTCTCTTACATTTTTGAACATAAACTCGCGGATAGGATTTATTCCTTTGTTATAAGCAGAATCCATTGTTATTTTCCCGTCCATATACGGTTTAAGCGCTTCATCATTTACTTTATTCCAGGTTGGCGCCATTATAAAAAGCGTAATAAATAATGCCATACCTGCAAGTAGTTGGTTTGGCGGCATCTGCTGTGTGCCCATTGCGTTCTTAAGAAACTGGAAGACAATTATTAACCTGAGGAAGGAAGTTGTCATAATCATTATTGAAGGAGCAAGCGAAAGAACCGTAAGCAAAAGCAAAAGCTGAAGCGTTACGGAAATATCTTTCGGGCTATCCGATGAACCGACATCAATACCAATTTTAGGTAAGGGAATGGTAGTCTGTTGTTGTTGCTGTGCAAAGGCATTATCTGCAAAAATAATTAATGCGGACGCGGTAAAAAGTATAAGTAAGAATTTTTTCATTTCTTGTTCAATCCTTTTTTAAAGTAGTCCAAGAAATTAACTGCAGAGGCTTCTTCAATTTCTTTCAGGTTGATTTCATCCTTGTTAAGTTTATCTACAAGCGAAATTGACTGATCACTTACACCAAGCACATAAACCTTATCCATTATCTTTACCACGCTTATAAACTTTTTAGGCATGATAAGCTGGGTGGATAATACTTTTATGTTAAGCAATTTCGGATTCTTTCCTTCGGATGCATAGACGTATTTTTTTAACAGGTAGAGCATTGCGTAAAGCAAACCCGCAAGCAGTAATAAAACGAGAAAGATTTTTACAATATCCCACAGGTTCATATTAAAGTCCTTTTAATCTTTCTGCTGAATCAACAAGGTTCGTTATTCTTATGCCGAAATGTTTATCGATAACCACGACTTCTCCTTCGGCAATTTTTTTATTGTTCACAAAAACATCAACCGGTTCGCTTGCAAGTTTATCAAGTTCAATCACGTAACCTCTTTCAAGTTCAATTATGTCCTTTATCTGCATTTTTGTTCGACCAAGTTCAATGTACACATTAAGGTTAACGTCTTTTAAAAACTCAAGTTTATCATCTGAGAAATAACCTTTTCTTGTTGATTCATCAAGCGATGTAAATTCAGCTTTTCTGGCATCGATATTAGACATTCCCGGGAAACCTTCACCATTTAAAGATGATTGTTGATTATCCATTATTAATTCTCCTCGTTTTCAATACGTCTTGTAATTTTTATTGCTTTATGTCCACCGACAATTCCGGGTTGCCCCATAAATGTAGGTTTATCTGATATAGATACGGTCAACTCATCACCGACTTTTTTATCAACCAGAATAACGTCTCCGGTATTTAATGAAAAAAGTTCTTTGAATGATATAAGGGATTTACCAAACTCCACTTTGAGTACCAAATCAGTTTTTTTAATATGATCAATTAGAATTGCCTTGGAAGAAGTGCCCTGATACTTTACTGGTCTTATTGTTGAAATACTCTGGCTATTTATTTTTGACAGGATTGTGTCGAATGCATAAGTTGCAAAACACAGGTTCATCAGGTAAGAATTTTCACCTATCATTATTTCAAAACTGAAGAGCAGAATACTTTCACTCTGGGATGTTACCTGCGCAAAGTCGATATCAGATTCAAACCGTTCAACAACAAATTCATAATCGCCTATAATCTGCCAGGCTTTATTTAATTCAGTCATTACCTTTTCAACAAAAATATAAAGAACGCGTTGTTCTATTGGCGTAATAAGTTTAGCCTTCACATCACCGCGCCCGTTACCTCCAAGAAACCTGTCAACAAGCGTTAATGCCAGTTCAGGACTTATTTCCAAAATTCCTTTAACGTCGGAGCCGTGCAAATCATAAGTATATAAACAGGCGGGATTTGAAACCGACAGCACATATTCCGAATAATAAATCTGATCTACCGATATGATATTTATGTTAATTATTGTTTGAAGTTTGGACATAAGGAAAGATGTAATACTTTCACTAAATGTCTCGTGGATATTTCTTAATGTTCTAAGCTGGTTTTTGGAAATTCTGTTCGGCAGTCTGAAGTCATAAGGTAAAACATTTTTCTCTAATTCAGTCTGACCCGGTTTTTCCGTACCGGCTTTGACGGTATTAAGAAGGGCATCAATTTCTTGTTGTGATAGTAATTCAGCCATATTATTGCATTATATATTTACTGAAATAAATATCGTTTATTTTAACGCTTGGAAATTTGCTTTTTATGCTACCGGAAAGTTCAACTTTAAGCGAATCCTTAAAACCAATCTGGCCAAGCTGACCAATTGTTTTACTTGAAATGGTTGAGATGATAAGATCTTTTACAATTGGTTCTCTCTCTTTTAAAAATTTTAGTTGTTCCTCACTAACAACATCAATGTTTACGGATGCAAGCATCAAACGCTGGCCGGATGTTCCGGTTGGATTAACAATTACATCCTCCATCGTATAAATAAACTTGCCGAATGATTCTTTTGGGGCTTCTGATTTGATTTCTCCCTTGTTTTCCTCTGTGCCTGTATTTTCAGCAGCAGAAACCTGGTTAGAATTATGTTTGTTCATAAGAATGTTAGCGGTTATAAAGTACACGACAACCAGCTGAACAATAAATAACGGCAAACCAATAATAAAAACTTTGGGATTAATGCCGGATTTTTTACCTGAACCGGCTTTGCTTTCCACGTTTGACCCTTCAATTTTTTCTTCCATTACACTATAATCCGTTTTTACTTTCGTGATAAAAGGCAACGAATGTGCCATTAAGTATAAAACCACAAATGCAGTTTTTTTATTGTTTTATAAAGTGAAATGAAGGATGAAAAGAATACGCTGGCTAATATTGTGCAGGTGTGGAAATATAAAAAAAAGGGATACAACTGACTGTATCCCTTTGGTTATCTAAACTTATCTTTGGTTACCCATTATCTAACTAAGTTGGTTATTTCTTGTAAGAGGGTGTCAGATACCGTAACAGTTCTTGCGTTTGCCTGGAAACCGCGCTGTGCTACAATCATTCTTGTCATCTCTTCGGATAAGTCAACATTTGATTGTTCCAGGGCACCCGATTGAAGTGTTGTTCCGGTTTCTTCACCTGCTTCACCAATTAAAGGATTACCGGAGTTTGCACTAACTGTATATAAGTTATCTCCAACACTTGCTAAACCGCCAAGGTTAGGAAAGCTTGCAAGCATTATCTGGGCAAGATTTCTTGAGTAACCGTTTGAGAAAACACCTACAATGTACCCGTACTGATCAATACTTACATCAGTTAAAGTAGCAGCGGCAGAACCATCCTGTGATAAAGCAGATACAACTGATTCAGAAGATGTCTGGGAAATACCGCTGAAGTTTTCGCCAAAATCTAAAGTAATATTCTGCTGGCTTGCACCTGATTCAGGGTTGAAGACCAATACCGGCGGATTCGGAGAAATACTTTTTATTGAACCATCTGTATTGAACGATATTGTACCTGAATTCTGCGTTAAAGTACCGCTTTCAGTTGGAACACTAGCATTCCAGTTCCATTCATTGTCTGATGTCTTTGTGAATTTTAGAGATAATGTGTGTGAGTTTCCCAAAGAATCAAATATTGTTAAGGTACCGGTTACAATGTTTGGCTCTCTGTTATTATCAACACTTGAACTTAAAGTTTTAGCACCATCAGTTTGGGTTACTTCAGTAGAATCAAAATCAAAATTAATTCCCAATACAGAATCTTCAATGCTAATAACATCCGGAGCTGCTCCGTCCATCGTTAATAAAGCACCGGTTGTTCCATCAAAAATCATTTCAACGGCTGCCGGGGGTGCTGCAAAAATTGAAGCACCAGTGCTATCAGTTACATCATAAGTCATATCATAAGTATTTGCGGCAGTTTTCTCATATGTAGAAGTTAAGACATATTCATTTCCACTGTCATCATAAATAGTATTGTACTCTACAACTGTGTCACCAACCAGCATTGCAGAGTTGATATTACCTGATTGCTGATAAATTTCTGATCTTGTAATTGTTGAGGAGCTGCTTAGATTACCGCCCCAGGTTGTATTTTGTGTTGCAACTGCAGGTAACTTAAGATTAGGATCAATAAGTACATCTTCAAGATGGTTTCCTGGAGGAATAACACCATCTATTGTAGCTACTTTACCCTGAACAATTGCGCCGTCTGAATTAACTAATTTACCGTCTGCATCAAATGAAAAAGCTCCGGCTCTTGAGTAAAAGGTTTGTCCGTTACTTTCAAGAACAAATAATCCGTCGCCCTGTAAAGCCAAATCAGTTACAATACCGCTTGTTTCAAAAGTGCCCTGGCTCCAGTCCCTGTCAATAGAGCTGACTTTCATACCAAGACCAACCTGGTAAGTATTTGTACCACCGGTTGTTGATGAAGGATTTGTACCGTATCTAACGAATTGGTTAAATGTATCACTGAATGTAACTCTTGAACCTTTGAAACCGATTGAGTTAACATTTGCAATGTTGTTGCCGATAAGATCTAACATGGTTTGATGGTTACGTAAACCGGAAACGCCAGCGAACATGGAATTAAGAAGTGACATAATAACCTCCTAAGGTTTTATTTTGTTGTTGATCCGGCGTCAGTCAGTCGGCCGGGTCAAGAGCGTCCTCAAAAGGTCCCGCTCTTATATTGTTAATTAAAATTTGTTATGCGAACACAACGCTGTCTATATTCGTGTAGACATTTTCTTTACTATCGTTTTTGTTTAATGCAGTGATTACTGTTCTATTGGGAATGTTTACAATAAAAGCAGTCTCATCAAGCATTACAAGAGAATCTTTTGAACCTTTAGCCTCGGCTTTTTCTACAGCTGATTGAAGTTTATTAAGTGTAACATCATCAAGCTCGATATTCCTGTCTTCAAGCCTTTTTGTGGCGTGGTTCGAGAACTTGATTTTATCAAGCTCCGTTTTGAATATGGAATCAAAGCTACTTCCGTTGCCTTTTATTTTACCGGGAGCAAAATCTTCATTTTGCACCAGGGGAACGAACGGAACTTTAATCCCGTTTACTTCAGCCATTATTTTCCTCCATCTGATTGGTTTACTATTTCAGAAACATCAGATAAATCATATTCAAAACCATCAACAATTAATTTTGTACCGTTGTCCGTGTATCTTACCGCTTCAATCTGACCGTATATGAAAGCGTTTGTTGTTATATCTTCTCCGTTCAGATCTGTAGCAGTAACTTCAAAAGTATAAGAGCCATAAGAAACAGTACTACCATTATTATCGGTAAAGTCCCAGGAAAGTTTATGGTCTCCCGAACTATTTTCTGCATCATTAATTGTTTTTACTACATTGCCGTATTTATCATAGATATTAATTGTAACAGAGCCCGCACTGCTCGGTAATTCATAGCCGAAATTAACATTTGACTGACCCGAGTATTTTATTGTATTCTGGTCAAGCTTAATTGACTTATTAATAAGCGACGGGGCCAATGTGTTGTTTATTGATTGAGTTAATTGAAGATTTGCAGTGATTGAACTCTGCAGCGATTCATTAATATTTGATAACTGCTCAAGCGAACTGAACTGCGCTAACTGAGATGTAAACTGTGTGCTGTCAGTAGGATTTAACGGGTCCTGGGATTTTAGCTGTTCAATCATAAGCCTTAGAAAAGCATTTTTATCCAAAGAAGCGTTTGATGTTGCGGAAGAAACCGCATTTGAAAGGCTGTTATTATTTACCGAATTAACCATTTAAATCTCCTAAGCTAAAAATTCATAAGTGTTATAACCGAAGCTTTTAATTTTGGTCTTGTCCTCAATATTTGCGGTTGCTTCGTTTTCAAGGTTAAATTTCTTTTTATTGCCGCTTTGATTTTTGGTTTGCTTTGATTCGCTGCCTGAAGTTGATACCTGCAGAGATGAAAGAGCCAAACCATTCTGATTAAGTGACTGGAATAGCTGCGAGACGTTGTTCTCAATCATCTTCTTAACAACTTCATTTTCGACTTCAACAACTACTTTTGCGTTGTTCTCAACAATATCAAGTCTCACCTTTACTTTACCGAAGGATTCCGGTTCAAGATTTAAAGTGACTGAACTTTTTTCCTTCTTAAGTATAAACTTTGATATCTCTTTAACAACCTCGGTGTATTTTACATTTTTTGTTACATCATAAGAAACAGCCGGCTCCGGTGCGGTGCTTTTTATCGAAGACATTTCTTTTGCAAAAACATTATGCTCTCCTGATTGTTTTTTATTGCCTGCGCTGTTTTCACTTTCATTTCCATAATCATCTTTTGTAGTTGAGAAACCTGTCTTGCCTGAATCCGAACTGGTTGTTACTTCCTTAATATTTTCCTGGTGAAAGTTGGTATCGGTATTAGCTAAACCGGCGGTTGTTTTTACGTTTAACATTTCTGGTTTCTTATCATTCCCGCTATCTTCTGCAAAAAGTATTTTTTCTTTTACAGTAGCCTGTTTTAATTTTGTATCCGCAGAAATTTTTTCTTCTTCATTATGATTTACAAAATTCTTTTCAGAAGAATTATCAATTATGCTTTGCTGTTTAGTTTTAATCTCCTGTTTAACATCAAGCACATGAATTTTTTTAGCATTCGTCTTAATAATAATTTCCTTTTCCTTATTTGCAGTCGAATGTAAAAGTTCGTTCTTTTTTTCATTCAAAATACTTTCATTCTCAGAAACTTTTCTGCCAGCCTGTGACAATTCCGGCGATGTGGTTTCAACTTTATCTATTTCATTATTTATAATTTCAGGTTGCAAATTCTTATTAACATCAGTCGATGAAATATATTTTTCCTTCATGAAAGGAATATTCTCTTTAACAGGTTTTTGTTGCAAAGTTATATTTTTATTCTCTTCTAAAGTTTTTTCAGCAGAAAAGGAATTTCTAATTTTTTCTTTGTCAGATAAGGAATCAATAACCGGCTGATTTGTTTTTTCTTTTGATGTTCCGGAAACTTTCTGGTTCTTTACATTTACGTTAGGATCGGCAATATTATTCCTAACGTTATTCGGTTCCTTTTCACTTAAAGAAGATTTTTTAACCCCGTAATCCACCACCTCATCTGAAATAGTGTTCTGATTGTTTGCCTGTCCTTTCACTTTTTCCGAATCGATTTTTAACTGGTTAACAGATTTCTTCACTTCATTTAATTCAGAAGCAGCTTTACTCTTAAACTCATTCCCTGTTATCTTAACTTTTGGTGATTCTGTTTCGGGTTTGCCGGACTCTTTAATTAAGTCTTTGCTATATGAATCGGAAAACAGATTTTCTGGCGCACCTGTTGTTTTTGAATTTGCAAATACAGCATTTGTTTCTGAACCAGCAGTTTTAATATTTGCCATGTTAACTTTTGGGCTTGCTGTAGGTTCAGCTTTAATTTCTTCGGGTTGTAAAAAACCTGTATTTAAATCGGCTTTGGTTTTTACATCAGGGTTTCCAGGTATTACATTTTTCTCTGTCGTCTTGTTAACATTATTTACTTCCTTAGAATATTTTTCGGAAACAATACTGGCTTTAGAACCCACAATCGTTGTTTTAATATTTGTAAATGTTTCAGGTTTAGAATCACCATCTTTGATTGGGGCAGACACTGTTTTTATATCTGCAGTTTTATTATCACTTGAATTGTCTGTTACTATGGTTTTCTCACTCACCTTAGTAGTATTGTTTGTTTCTTTAGAAAGTTCATCTTCCGGGTTAATCGTGTTAGAATCCACAACTATTGTTTTACTATTTATGGTCGTTCCGGGTTTATAATTGCCGTCTTTAATTTGGGCAGATGGTGTTTTTATATCTGTAGTTTTATTATCACTTGAATTGCCAGTTACTATGGTTTTCCCATCCACCTTAGTAGTATTGTTTGTTCCTTTAGTAAGTTCCTCTCCCGGGTTAATCACTTTAGAATCCGGAATAGTTGTTTTACTATTTATGATTGTTCCGGGTTTAGAAAGAACATCTTTAGTTTGAGCAAACAATGTTTTTATGTCAGCAGTTTTATTTTCAATTGAACCGGTTGGTAAAGAAGTCTTCTCAAAGCTTTTGCTTGTTTCACTTGTCTCATTAGAGAAATTGTTCTTTAACGTATTCGGTTTAAAAGAGCTTAAAGAAGGTATTCCGGATTTTTCTTTTTTTGCATCTTTAAGGTTATTAACATTTACTTCAGAGGATTTTATTTTTTCAGCAATCGTTTTTTCATCGGTTTTATTTTTTAACTGGTTATCTGTTACGCTTTTAACATTCACCTGGGCTTCTTGTTTTTTTGTATTTATAGAACCTTCGGCGGTTTTATTTTCAACTACCTTTTTACCTTTATCACTGTTTATATTGATAGTGCCGGAGGATTGGTTGTCATTTTTAGTAAGGATAGATTTCTTTTCCGGTTTTGTGTCAGCAGTCAATTTAATTTCTTTTTCCAAATCAGAATTAACCTTACTATCTGCCGGAAGAACGTTTTTTGAAGTAGCAGTCTTTTTAGTGCTTACCTTTATCTCTTTCTTTGGATTATCTTCGCTACCGGTTGATTTATTCCATCCGCTTATTGATGCTGAATCTTTCTCGCTTATATTAAAGACTAATGTAACGGCTTCCGGATTCACATTTGAATTACCGGCCTGAACCTGGGAAGTGTTTGCCTGCGCTTGAATTACCTTTCCCGGAATAACTTCTTTATTAATCTCTTCAGGCTTAACATTTAATTCGGTTTTATTAGCAGTCACTTCTAGTTTTTCATTTTTCTTATCTGAACCAGATACATCAATGGTATTTTGTGTGTTCATCTTTATATTGTCATCAGAAGTTTCAACTGATAAGTCCATTGACTCCTTTTTTTCTGAATCGGATTTTTTATTTTCAGATACTGTTATTTTTATGTCATAACCCGTGTTATTTGTATCTGCAAGTTTGGAAACCTGCTTAAGGTTGAATTCCATAGTGACTTTATTATCAACAAGTTTCAAAATTACAGGTTTGCCGCTCTTAAGCATCTCAGTAATTGCCGCTTTAATATCCTCAACATTTATTGTCTCATTCGGATTATTCTGCACTCTGATTAAATTTTGTGCAGAAGCTTTTGGGGAGAGGCTTTCAATTAGAGCAGACAATAGTGATTCACCGGTTTCCCCTGTTATCATACCATCAAAAGAAAGGGTTGTATTTGCAGAAGCCACTTCCGTATTATACTTAGCGCTTATGTTCTGCTTAACCATTTCTTTTATTCCAGGTAAAGTAAGTAAAGCAAGTACATTAGAATTTAACAATCCCGTACCTCGCTGGGTTGTAGTTGACTGGCTTTGTAAACTATTTGTTTGCTTTGCTGATGTAGTTATTTCAGCAGTACTTAATTCTGAACCCTCGCCGGCATAAACTTTTATTATGTCTGCAAATAAAAAATTGACTGAATTTGATTTTAAAGATTTAAGCGAAAGTGATTCGCTGTCTTTTCCTGTTATATTAAAAAATAGAGGATTAAAAACCATCATTGTAACCTTGTTAATCTTTTTACGTCATCGGTAGTTAAATATGAGAGAATTTCCGCAGCCTTTTTCTTCTTCATTGAATATATAAGCTCTCTTGCTTCATTATCGGTCATACTGAGTATTATTTTAGCTATCGTTTTGGAATCCATGGATTCATAAATTTTTATTGTTGCTTTTTTCCATTTAGTGTAGGTACTGTCGCCTTGTTTCAGCTTGCTTATATTTTGCGTTAACTGTGTGCTTGTTGATCTTGGTCCGGTTCCGCTTAAAGCAGGTTTAACAGTTTCGTTTTTATTAACTACATTTTTTGTATTCTCGGTACTACCTGTTGAATCCTTCTTAACACCAAGTGAATCTGATGAAGCCACGCTTAGCAAATCTACTTTCTTTGCCAATGAATCTGCTTTTACCTTATTAAGTTTATTTGGCTTTAGCGCTGTTGAATCAACTTTTACGCTTGTTGAGAAATCAAATTTAAAGATGTTGTTGTACTGGTTATTCATTTCCATAAGAATACCGGTAACAGCGATAAAAGCAATTATAAATGTTAAAGCATAAAGAGGCGTTTTCACTTCATCTTCCTCACAAATTTTTGTACGGAAATATCATCCATCCGTATTTGGTCATTTTTGTTTTCTTCTGTAATAAAATTCTGCAGATGTTTTTCTTCAAGTGTTTTAAAGATTTTATGTTCTTTGCTTTTCTTAACAAGCTCATCAAGCAACGTTTTCTTTTCCAGCTCAAGCTTCCCTAATTTTTCAAGCAAGGATTTTTTATGTTCTTCAAGATATTTAGCATAATAAATTTTTGAATGAAGCTCGGAAGCTTTTACTATATCATTTTCTTCGCCGGATAAACTTATCTGTTTTCTTTTCTCATCAACTTCAAGTATTTCATTTTTTACTTTCTCTATCTTAAGGTCAATTGAAGCCACTTCTTTCTGAGCTTTCTTTTCAAGGCTTTCCTTAACCTTTTTAACTGATTCATATTTATAAATAAACTTTGCCACTTATTGCTATATCAGGTTTGGTTCTATTAATGTTTTCAACTTTTGAATAGTATCCTTGAAGAGAGCTTTCTCTTTCATATCCTGCTTCAAAAAACTTCTTAACGGATTAATTTTCTGAAGCGCATGATCAATCTGTGGATTACTGCCTTTAACATATGCACCAATGTTTATAAGATCTTCGGCTTCATTGTAAGTTGCAAGAATTTCATTAAACGTACTTGATCTTTTATAATGATCCGGAGCTACAATATCAGGCATTATTCTGCTTACACTTTGTAAAGGATCAATCGCAGGAAATTGTCCTTTGTTTGCAAGCTTTCTTGAAAGCACAATGTGACCGTCAAGAATTGATCTTACTGCGTCAGCAATCGGCTCGGTAAAATCATCACCATCAACAAGAACAGTATAAAAACCTGTAATTGAACCAACATTAGAATTGCCTGCCCGCTCTAATAATTTCGGAAGCACTGCAAATACAGACGGTGTATAACCTTTTGTAGTAGGCGGCTCGCCAACTGTTAAACCAATTTCACGTTGCGCCATTGCAAAGCGCGTCACAGAATCCATCATTAAAACCACGTTCAATCCAAGGTCGCGGAAATATTCTGCTACTGTTGTTCCGATCATTGCCGCTTTAATTCTTAAAAGAGCCGGGCTATCGCTTGTAGCCACAACAACAACAGAGCGCTTTAAACCTTCTTCGCCAAGATCCTTCTCAATAAATTCTCTTACTTCCCTTCCGCGTTCGCCAACAAGAACAATAACGTTAACATCCGCATTTGTATTACGTGCAATCATTCCTAATAAAACACTCTTGCCAACACCGCTGCCCGCAAATATTCCAACCCGTTGCCCTTTACCGCACGTTAATAAAGAATCAATTGTTCTTACACCTGTTTGTAATGGTTCGGCTATTCTGTTTCTCTCCAAAGGATTCGGAGGTGAATTATGAATTTTCCTGTAAGAAGAAATATCAATCATACCTTTGCCGTCAATTGGATTTCCAAGACCATCGATGACTCTGCCCAGCAATGCCTCGCCAACACCAACTGTAAAACTTTGTCCCGATGCAATTATTTCGCATAGAGGAGATATTTTTTCAACTTCACCAAGCGCAATAGAAAGCACTTTACCTTCTTTAAAACCAACAACCTCGGCTTTACAAACTTCCTCGCCGGATTTATTTACGATAGTGCAGATTTCACCAAGAGTAACGTTTGGCCCCGAGGAAACAATCACCAATCCAATTACATCGGTTACCTTACCGTTCAGCTTAATAAGATCTGCCCGGGCGATTACATTGGAAAAGCGTTCTATGTATAAATCGTTTAAGTCCATCTATTCGTTTGATGAAAAATAATTTTTAAAAATCCTGCCAAGTTCTTCCAGTTGAGAAGATATTCTCGCATCAACATTTCCAACTTCAGATTCAATAAAGCATCCGCCCTGCTGAATATTTTCACTTATTTCAAATCTTATTTTCGTATCGGATGAATCAAGGAAATGGATATTTCCGGCATTTAACAATTCAAAATCTTTTGGATTTAGCTTAACAAGAATATCGTTTGCACCTATAATTTTTTTAATTGAATTTCTAATGGTGGTTTCAATTGTGGATTTGTTTTCTAACTGGTTAGAAAGAATTTTCTCTGCAATACTTATTGACACTTTTGATATCACTTCCGGAATAGTGGAATCAAAATCCTCTAATTTCTCTTCAAAGCTTGAAAGTATTCTATAAAACTCTTCCGCTTTTTTAATCAGCTGCGCTTCAAATTCATTCTGAAGCTGCTGCCTAGCACTTTCAAAACCTTCCTGGAAAGCTTTCTCATATTTAAGTTGCTGTTCCCTTTTTATTTCAGCTTCGGAATTAAATTCTTCATTCGCCTCAAATGAATATTCACCGGTTAGATCTGCTTTATAATTTTTGGGTTTGGATTTCAACCTGATTACACTAGACATAAACTTCTTCCGAGCCTCCTCTTCCGGTAACACTTATTTCACCCTGCTCTTCAAGGGCCTTGATAACATCAACAACTTTAGCCTGTGCAGATTCTACTTCCTTTAATTTAACCGGACCCATATACTGCAATTCCTCTTTAAGCAGGTCAGCTGCTCTCTCAGACATATTTGAAAAGATTTTTTCTTTTACTTTCTCATCTGCAATTTTAAGTGCAAGAGCCAGGTCTTTTCTATCAACATCTTTAAGAATTCTCTGAATATCTTTATTCTGTATAAGAACAAGGTCATCAAACAGGAACATTAATCTTTTTACTTCAAGGGCAAGCTCAAAATCAAATGATTCCATTTGTGCAATAACTTCTTTGCTAAAACCGATGCTTGTTTTATTCAATACCGCCGCAAGGTTTTTAGGACCACCAATTTTACTAACTGACTGCCCGATTGCTCCGCCAGCAATTTCATCAACTACTTTTTCTATCTGCTTAAGAGTCTGCGGGGATATTTTTCCAAGAGTAGCAATTCTGTAAGCTACTTCGCTCCTGACTTCCTGAGGTAGTTCTTTTAACGCACCTGCCGTCTGATCAGGAGATAGGTGCGCAAGAATAACGGCAACAGTTTGCGGATGTTCCTTGTTAAGAAAGCTTATAAGCTGAACAGGATCAGCTTTCTTTAAAACATCAAAGCCACGTAAAGTAGTAATACTCTTAACCTTCTCAATAATCTCAATTGCTTTCGTCGGGCCAAAGGATTTTTCAAGAACTTCCTGAGCATATTCCAGGCCGCCTTCAAGCATATATTGTCTTGCCGTAACCATATCGTAGTATTCAGTCATTACGGCATCTGCAACATCAGAAGAAATATTTCTTACTCTCGAAATTTCAGCAGATATCATTTCAACATCTGCAGGGTCAAGGTTTTTAAAGACTTCCGCTGCTGTTTCTATATCCAAAGCAATAAGCATTAATGCAGCTTTCTGAACACCATTCAGATCAATATTTTTTGCGCTTTTAATGTTTGTAAAATTATTAGTACTCATCTTCTCTTAACCAAAGATTAATTAATCTTGCTGCCTCGACAGGATTTTTTGCAACATAGTTGATGAGCTTTTCCTGTCGTACTTGTTTAGATAAAGCTTCATCACTTATTTCATCTGTAATATCACCAATTTCCAGAGGCTGCTTTTTCTTCTTAGGCTGTTGAATCATTTTCTTTTCTTCGGGCTGCGGTAATATACTTGGTTCAAAATGCTTATCAAGGAAAGGTCCCTCGGCAGCGGCAAGGTTCATTGTTGATATGACTATTTTTTCATTCTTCAATCTTTTTAACAAAGTTTTAAGAACTAACATAGCAGCAAGAATTGCAGCAACTATTACAACAAGGTTCATATACTTATCGATTCCATTTTCAGAAGAAGAGTCATCCAAATCCGTGTTAAGCGAGTTGACTCCTTCAAAGGACATATTAATAATTGAGACTTCGTCGTTGCGGTTTGCATCAATACCCACAGCCTGCTTTACAATCTGTTCAAGCTGTTTCATTTGTTCTTCAGATCTTGGAGTAAAAACGGTTTCGGTTTTTTCACCTTTAACAACCTGTTTTGGAATCCCGTTAACAACAGCAGCAACGGTAAGTCTTTTAATATTTCCTGTTTCTTCAATTACATGCTGAATGGTTTTGCTTACTTCGTAGTTGGTTATTGAGCTTGTATTATTTACAGAATTTGAATCGCTTATACTTTTGCCGCCGCTTTCACCTTTTGTAGTCTGTTCGCTAATTGCAACCTGGGATTCAGGATCGTACTGTTCCATGGTTTTCTCAACCTGGTTAAAATCAAGGTCGGCATTTATTTTAACTATCGAATTACCATATCCCAAAACATTATCAAGAATATTCTGCGCTTTATCTGCCAGGTAATTTTCTACATTTGTTTTTATTTCATACTGCTTATTTGTAAAGCCATTCAAAGGACTTTCATTAAGTTCTTTGGAAAGCAGTCTTCCCTTTGTATCTACTATTGTAACAGCTGCAGGAGTTAAACCCTCAACGCTGCTTGCAACAAGATGAGAAATTGCAAGGATATTATTCTGTGAAAGTTCAAATGAGGAATTAACTTTTAGCACAACAGAAGCGGTTGGATTTTTCTGTTCTTCTTTAAAAACTGATTTAGCCGGAAATACAATATGCACGCGTGCAGCTTCAATCCCATTCTGCTGAGTAATTGTTCTTGCAAGTTCACCTTCAAGAGCCCGTTTGTAATTCAGCTTCTGCATAAACTCAGACATACCCATTGTAGTCTTATCAAAAATCTCGTAACCGACAATACCTGAATTCGGAATTCCTTTTCCTGCTAATGCAAGGCGTGCCTCATAAACTTTTTCTTTCGGTACACGAATGGTTTGTCCGTTATCATCAATTTTATATTGTATCTTCTGGGCATTCAGATATTCAATTACCTTTGAAGCATCTTCCTGCGCTAAATTTGTGTAGAGAGCCTGGTAATTAGGTTCGTTAAGAAAAAACAATACTACAACAAATATGAATAAAGCACCGACTATTACTGCGCCGATAAGCATTCTCTGCTGCAAGGTCAGCTTGTTGAATATCTGGATAAGATTTTGCAAATAATTATTGTTTTTCTGTTCCATTAGCGTCACATTCTGCTTATTTCACGATACATATCAATTGTTTTATTTCTAATCTCAACAAGTAAGTCAAGACTTGTTTTTGCCTTTTCGCCGGCAATCATAACTTCATGTAATTCAACTCCGTTACCGGAAACAAAATCATTCAGAGCCTGGTTGGAAGTTGCCTGGTCTTCATTTACCTGTTTCAAAAAGTCAGTAAAGACGTTACCGAACTCAAGCCCGTTAGCGCCTCCGGTTGTTTTTTGCAGTGAACCCAGTTTCAATCCACCGGTAATGCCTTCTATATTCATTTTAACCTCTCTTATCGAAAAGTGAACCTAAAGATACACCGGACATTTTGCCGCTTGATTTATAGAAATGATAATCAAGAATTTCGGTTTTATTTTCCGGGTAAAGTTTTGTAAAAAAATCTTTTTCTTCTTTTGTTACCTGGTCTGTTTTCTCCTGTTGCTTTGCCTGAACAGAAGTCTGAACTTTATTTGCACTGTAAGGGGAATAATTTCCTATTGTACCTGCTTCAATTCTCATTATATCTCCAATGAATCTTTTGCAATTTGTTTTGCCGCATTAAAAGCAGTAAGGTTGGATTCGTAACTTCTTGTAGCTGCTATCATATCCACCATTTCAGTAACTATATTTACGTTTGGCATCATTACATAACCTTTCTCATCAGCGTCCGGATGATCCGGCATATAAACCATGTTACCGGGTTCGCCATCCTGGTTTTCCTGGATGTTTACAATTTTATCTTTAACGCCTTCCGGCTTTATTTCAATTTCCCTAAAAATATGTTCGGGATCTGTAGTTTTTAATCTCAGTTCGTTTTGAAATGATGCGGGTGTGTTTGATTGTTTCTCTCCGTTAACAACTAAGTATTTTCTCTGGTATGTTGTACCTTCTGCTGTTTTGGTAGTATCAACGTTTGCAATATTTTCTGCAATAAGATCCATTTTCTTTCGCTGGATACTCATACCTTTTGCGCTTATATTGAAACCGCTGAAGTTTAGGTTCACTTTCATGATACGCTTCCTTTTATTACGGACTGCAAAGTTTTAAAGTAAGATGAGAGTCTTTTGGCGGCAAACTTATACATTATAGAATTTTCAGCAAGGTCTGCCATTTCTTTTTCAATATTAACATTGTTAACGCCTGAACTTAATTCGGGGCTGTTATCTTTAACGACTATATATTCCGAAGCAGGATTTGAATTATTTGCTGTATCGAAATGTCTGGATTCGGTTGCCTTCAGATTGGAGTTCATCTGTTCACTTAATAAATCATTAAAGCGAACTTCTTCTCTCTGGTAGTTTTCAGTTGATATGTTTGCAATATTTTTGCTGATCGTTTTCTGCCTTAATGCAGAATAAGAAACTAATTTTTGAAGTACTTGTATTGTTGGTTCAGGCATAATTGCTTCTTCTTTTTTTTATTTCTAAAGACAAACAAAATGCCAGTTGAAAATCTTTGATAAATTATGAATTAGGTAAAAAATCAACCTTAAGGCTGGCTAAATATGAACACCTGATAATTATTGCTCAAAATATTTAAAACTCTTTTATTTGAAAAACTAAACTTAATTATCAAAAACACTTTGCTAAAAATTATCAAAAACACTTTGCTAAAAGTAAGTGTAAGATTTAGGACTTTGTTCGGAAGGATTCCGGCAGATTATTCTGAATAGTCTAAAATTACGGATTTGGTTTCTCCGCACGAGCAGACAAACTTTATCTCTTTAATATTTTCGTTTTCATCCTTTCTTAGGATTATCTTTACACCGTTATGGCTTTCTTCTTCAATATTAATAATAGATTTACCAAGCAGGTTAACACTATCAGCTTTAATAATATTCTTGGATTTCATTTCACCATGGAAATTAGCATCTCTGTATACATAATCTTCAAATTGTTTCTTCATTTTAAAAAGCCATATTAATTATTGTAGGAATTTTTTCAAGTGGTGCAATTACATCGGCCAGGTTTGCATCTACAACAGCTTTCGGCATTCCGTAAACAACACAACTTTCTTCATCTTGCGCAATTGTTGTACCACCGATATTTTTTAATTCTTTCATCGCATCGCATCCGTCTCTTCCCATACCTGTCATAATAACGCCAAGAGTATTCTTGCCGTAAACTTTAATAACCGAATTCAGCATAACATCAACCGATGGCCTGTGCAAAGTAGTTGAAGGTTCTTCTGAAATTTTAATTCGTACTCCGCCTGTAGTGCTGTAATCAAGAAGCATGTGGTAACCGCCCGGGGCAAAGTATACAGTGCCATTCTTAACAAGTTCTGCATTTTCCGCTTCCTTAACTTCAAGTACACTTAATGTGTTAAGCCTATCCGCTAATGATTTTGTAAACTTAGGCGGCATGTGCTGCACAATAAAAATAGGGCAGTTTATGTTTTTAGAAAAGTAAGGGATAACCTTCTGGAGAGATAAGGGTCCGCCGGTTGATATACCAATTGCTATTGCTTTATAACTTTTTACAGGCAGCCTGTTTTCTAAAGTTTTTACCGGGGCCGGGATATCTTTTTTCTGCGATACTCCTCTAAGTCTGTTTAATCTTAGTTTAAGCTCATTCTGTTTAACAATAGATTTTACTTTCTGTATAAGGTCTTCTTTAATATTAATAATATTTACGTTAACAAAAGATAATTCCTTGGGAATAAAATCTACCGCACCAAGTTCCATAGCTTTAATTGTCGCATCGGCACCGTCGGTTGTAAGCGAGCTTACCATTAGAACAGGAACCGGCCGTTCAGCCATAATTTTCTGCAATGCAGTCAACCCGTCCATTCTTGGCATTTCAATATCAAGCGTAACCAAATCCGGCAAAAGCTTTCTGTTGAGTTCAAGACCTTCTAATCCGTCTTTGGCTGTCCCGATCACTTCAATATCAGGGTCCGAGGAAAGCATAAGACTTAAGGATTTCCGCATAAATGCAGAATCATCAACTATTAATACTTTAATTTTTTTTATCAATTAGTTCTCCATTAGTCCATGAATAACTTCGGCCAGATCGAGAATAACAACAACTTTACCATCTCCCATAATGGTAGAACCGGCAATGCCATGTATGTTACCCAGATAACTGCCAAGAGATTTAATAACAACTTCTTTTTGACCAAGCAAAGAATCTACTTTAATACCAAATCGTTTTTCTGCTATACCAACAACAACAACGTACTGCCATATTTTATTTTCACCGTCACCGGAAAGACGATATAATATTTTATCTACATCAACCAAAGGTAAAACGGAATCGCGAAGGTTTATTACTTCCTGTTTGTTAATTGTATGAATCTGGTCATTATCCACTCTAACGACTTCAATAACAGAATTAAGCGGAATTACAACGATCTCCTTATTAATATCAACAAGAAGTCCTTGTATAATAGCCAGAGTAAGCGGAAGCTTGATAATTATTTTAGTTCCTTTACCGGTTTCAGATTCAATATTAATAATACCACGCAGCTTGGAAATATTTGTCTTAACGACATCCATTCCAACACCACGACCCGAAATATTTGTTACTTTTTCTGCAGTCGAAAATCCGGGCAGGAAGATAATGTTAAATGCATCCTGTTTTGTTAATTCTTTGGCTTTTTCTTTAGTAAGGATTCCCTTTTCAACAGCTTTTTCCTTAAGCTTTTCAGGATCCATACCTTTACCGTCATCTTCAACTGTAATTATGATATTATTACCTTCATGTTCGGCAGAAAGTGTAATTGTTCCTTTTAAGGGTTTTCCACTCTTAGCCCTTACATCCGGTGTTTCAATACCATGATCAATTGAATTTCTAACAAGGTGAACAAGCGGATCATTAATTTCTTCAATCAGGGTTTTATCAAGTTCGGTTTCTTCACCTTTAATTAAAAGCTGAATATCTTTTTGTGTCTCTTTACTAAGGTCACGGACGAGCCTGGGAAATTTGTTAAACACTTTACCAATTTTAATCATTCTTGTCTTCATTACAGCAAGCTGTAGTTCAGTAGTCATAAGGTCTATGTGCCTTGAAGTCTCTGCAAGATCGCGGGTTATTTTTGTTCCTTCATATTCTGTTGATGCTTCGTGATAAATCTGGCTAAGCCTGTTTCTACCAAGCACAAGTTCAGAGACAATATTTACAAGATCATCAAGGCGATCCACATCAACACGGATTGTGTTATCCCCTTTCTTATGAGCAGATTCAATAATTTTTTCCTGCCTGGACATTTCAGTTTTGTGTTCGACCGGCTGGGTTTCAGCAACAGGCACTTCTTTAATATTATCGGCAGTGGTTTTTTCTTTTTCGGCTTCCTCAATTTCCGGCACCGCTATATTCTGAACCGGCTCATTAGCTTTAAGATTTTCCTCAAAAGAAATTGCAGCAATCTCTGCTTCCGATAACTCTTCCTGGTGTTTTCCGCTTTTCGCTTCGATATTCTTAAGAATACCTTCGAGCATTTCAATTACATCCTGAACATTTACATCTTCATTTTTATGTTCTTCAATATGAAACAGGAGTTCCTTTAATTTATCATACGCCTGCAGAATTCCGTCCATCATTTCTTCATCAAGAATAACCTCGGCTTTTCTAAGCTTGTTAAGCAGGTCTTCAGCCCGATGAGTTAACTTCATCATTTTTTCAAGCCCAAGAAATCCTGATGTACCTTTTACAGTATGGTATGAACGGAAAATCTGGTTGAGCAGATCAATATCCTGCGGTTTATTTTCAAGTTCAACGAGGTCTAAGTCCAATTTTTCAAGAATTTCTTTTGTCTCTACAACAAAGCTGTCAAATATTTCCTTCATATCAGGATCATTTAACATTGCGTATTTGTCCTGGTCACTCATATTTTTTTACTTAAATAGTTTGTCAATTTCTTCCTGAGAGGTTTTTGCAGATCTTTGATTTAACAGATCATCTGCAACTTGTTGTTTGCTTGCACCATCATAGTACGATGCGTTAGAATCAAAAGTAGAAGTGTCTGTATGAATCACTTTCAAACTTTTTAATTCATCTGTTAAATCCGCTTGTTCTATATTCATAATTATTGAAGTAAGCGCATTGTGAACAGATTCAATTAAATGGTTAACGGCAGCTAATTGCTGCGCAGTAATATCCTGTACCTGGAGAGATAAAGTAATTTTGTAAGAATCGTCGTTAACAAGGTTCAGGTTTTCCTGCACTTTTTTAATTGAGTTTTGAGAATCAGGCTCAAGTAAAATTTCATCCAATAATTTAATTGCTTCAGTATTACCGGAAAGAGACTTTTTAAGGATTTCAAGTTTAGCGAGCTTTGTTTCTTCTTTATTGAAGAGTTCATTAATTATGCTGTTGGATTGGTTAATCCTTTCAGAAATCTGGTCAACAAGATCGAGAATTTCTGTTGTTGCAAGCTCGTTTGCGCTGGTTACATTATAAATATGATTTGATGCCTGCGGCATTTTTGTTGTGCTTTCGGCAATAGATGAATTAATATTTTCAAGTAACGGAACCACGTCCTTCATAAATTCTGTAAGGCTTTGTACAATAGGAACTACTTTCTCTACAAATCTGAAAATCGATTTTAAGTCATTCAATTTTTCAAACAGGGTACTCATGTTGTTGTTGCTTGATGTTATCATATTTTTACCTCTTAAGCTATAGCTGCTAATACTTGATCAATCTTTTCTTTAAGCACCTGCGGTGTAAATGGTTTTACAACATAGTTGTTCACTTTAGCCTGAAGCGCTTCAATAATATCTTCTTTAACACCGCGTGTTGTAACCATTAGTATCGGTGTCTTTTCAAGAGAAGGATCACTGCGGATGGCTTTGGTTAGTTCCAATCCTGATAATACCGGCATATTCCAATCCGTTATAATAAAATTTATTGTGTTATCAGAGACTAATCTTGTCAGCGCTTCTTTACCATCAGAGGCTTCAATAAAATTATTATAACCAAGGTTTTTGAGCGAGTTGGTTACTATTCTGCGCATTGTAACAGAATCATCAACAACTAAAAATTTTAGATCCATATTTACTTCCTTATCAATTTAGATATTTTGATACTTCATACTGAATTCTTTTAGGATCGAAGGGTTTGATAATATAAGAATTTGCCCCGGAAGCCAAACCCTTTTCAACATCCCCTTCTTTAGATAAAGATGAAAGAATAATAATAGGAATATCTTTAAATCTTTCATCCTGTCTTATTGTTTTAATAAGTTCATAACCATCAAGGTTGGGCATATTAAGGTCTGTAATTACAAGATCAATATTACTTTGAGGCAGCTTTTCAATCGCTTCCATACCATCAGAAGCCGCAATAACTTCGTAACCATGTATACTTAAGGCAATACTAACAAATTTCCTTATTGTCGGCGAATCGTCTGCTATTAAAATCACTCTTGCCATCAACTACTCCTTTTTATATCCAATAGTTTTAGGATAACTAATAAGTTTAAATGCTTTTGAAATTCCATGAAGAGTCTCGGAATAACCGATAAATAAGTAGCCGCTTTTATTTAAAGCATCATATAAGCGGGAAATAACTTTTATTTTTGCTTTCACATCAAAATAGATTAAAACATTGGCGCAGAAGATGACATCAAAGTTTATCATTGATTTCATTGCCAGGTCATCAAACAGATTCAGGAATTTAAAACTAACGTTCTGCTTTATTTTACTATCAATCTCGTAGTAGCCGTTATTGGATTTGAAATATTTTTTAAGGTAATAGGCTGGTGCATTACGAATTGAATAATCCCGGTACAATCCTTTTTTTGCAGTATCAAGAACAACATGATTTATATCCGTGCCCACAATTTCATATTCAAGGTTGGGATATTTGGGCTTAAGCATTTCATTTAAGATAATTGCAATTGAATATGCTTCTTCACCCGATGAAGATGCGGCGCTCCATATTCTTATTTTATTATTCAGTTTCCCTTTATTAGCCAGTACATCAGGAATTACATTTGTAACAAGCGCATCAAGCTGCGGCTGGTTACGGAAGAAATAAGTCTCGTTTATTGTAATTGCTTCAAAAAGATATTTCTGTTCGTTAATCTTATCTGATCCGAATTTTACATACTCAAGGTATTTTTCGTATTCTGTAATTCCAACATAACCCATGCGTTTAAGCAGCCTACTTTCAAGAAGATATTTTTTATTATCCTGGAAGTAGATTCCGCACAAATTATAGATATACACTCTCCATTCTTCAAAAGCTTTATCAGACAGGACCGCATCATTTTTGGGTCTGAATGATCCGACAAAATTTTGAGGAGCAGAAGAAGCGGTATTTTGATTTAACATTCAGTTAACCTTTGATATTTAGTTTAACATCCTCTTTGATTTAATACAATCAAAGCGCGCTCTTGAACCATTTCATCATCATCGTTTGCAAGATTTCTCAGTGCCTCCGTAGATTCTTCGCTATTGATTCCTTCGAGAATTTCAATTAATCTTAAGCGATTCCAAACGTTGCTATCACAGCTCATTATATCTATAAAAACAAAAGCTGATGAAACATCAATTGAAAAGATAAGTTCTGTAACTATCCTTCTTATTTCCTCATCGGAATGAGATAAAAGATCGGTCAATGACGTGCACAGGTTGTGCGTTTCCATTTTGGATAAAAAGTTAAATACATCTCCCGGCGCAGAATTTACAAATTCAAGCGTCATTTCCAATAGCGGCTTCAGATTAACCGCGTTTAATTTTAAATGACCGATTACTTCCGTATAAAAAACTTTTCTGTTACCGTAAAAATTGTTTTTAATATTGTCGTCTATTTCCGGGTCAAATCCATATATCTTATAACATGCATCGTAGATTTCTTTATCTTTAAAAAACTCAAGCAGGTAAGACGCATTCTTCTGGTATGTAATTTCCGAATAGAGCAGTGTATTTAATATTGCGTGCTTAATGCTTTCCTCATAGGGAATATCAAGTGAAAATTTTTCTTTTAAACTTTTAATTGAGGAAACAGCAGCCCAGGTAAGAGGGGGCTGGATATTACTTAATTCAGACTGAAGGAAGAAAAACGTGCTTTCATCTCCAATTCTTCCAAGAATTTCCAGCATAGAAAACTTTGTAAGATCATCAGAACTTTCATAGTGGTTTTTTACAAATTCAAGCGCTTTTTCATCTCCCATTTTTCCAACGGCATCAACAATTGTGGGGCGGTATAATTCGCTCTTATCATAAAAGGAAATTATTTCATCAAGGTAATTGGTAGCTTCAATATTGCCAAGGGCTTCAATGCAGGCCAGTATAACATTTTCATTCTGTGTTTCATTAAGCAGTTTTACAATTGCATCCGCAGGTTCATTGCTGCCTATCAGTCCCAAAATATCAACAAGAAATTTTTTATCATCATCATCACCTTTGGGAATAAAAGAAAGCATTGCGGCAATAGAAGAAGTTCCTCTTTTCAGCAACACCTCTCCCACAAAATTACGAATAGAGATTTCCGGTGAAGCGATATATTCAACTATATATTCGGCAATTTTATTATTTGCATTGTAAATAAGGGCTAGGCTCACCGTATCTCTAACCCCGGTATCAGGATCGGAAATCATTGAGCAAATAAGTTTTGCTGTATCATCACTCATTTCTTCAGATAAGAATCTTTCAACAGCCTGGCGTCTTACAGCTGCATCTTCAGATTTGATTGATTGAATTTCTTTTTCAGTTAATCCAGAAGTTGACATTAATGGTCCTCTTAAATGAAATGATCTGGCTAAATCTTTTAATATTATCGGTAAAATTTGAATTTCTTCGAGAGGTAAAACAATAATAATGCCCGATTTTTTTGATTTTTTTTCAAATTTTCTTAAGTCGCCCTGCATAATATTAGCCAGAAGAAGAATAATGTATAGTTGCTTTCTTAGAGAAGTGATGATGAGGAATCTACTTTGCAAAAACTTATCTTTGAAGTGAATTGGAAAGAATTCTGCCAATTGTTTTTTCAATACAACTGATTTAGTCCGGAAAAGAAATGTTTACCAAACGAACCAAGAATGTGAGAATAACCTAACTTTACGGTTCCGTAACTTTTTTAGTAACCTCAATTCCAAGCTGAGTCATCCGGTACCTTAGTTTTGAGCGGGATAATCCAAGCACTTTAGCTGCTTTAACCTGGTTTCCTTTTGTAATATCAAGCGTTTTCAATATTAAAGTTTTTATAACGGAATCTATTGAGATACCTTCTTTAGGAATTTTAAGAGAAAATATATCTTCATCTTTTGGTTTGGTTTTTACCTCTTCAACAAGGAAACCGAAATGTTTTATTTTTAACTCGTCGCCATCCATCATAAGAATTGCGCGCTCCATAACATTACGCAGTTCGCGTACGTTACCTTTCCAATATTGTTCTTCCAATAATTTTAATACTTCCGGTTCAATGCCTTTTATCTGTTTAAAGAACTTCTGGGCAAATTCGTTCATAAAGGAATATACGAGCATTGGTATATCTTCTTTACGTTCGCGTAAAGGCGGAATAGTTATTCTTGCTACATTAAGCCTGTAAAAAAGATCTTCTCTGAAATTTCCTTTCTGTACTTCATTTTCAAGGTTCCTGTTTGTAGCGGCAAGAATTCTTACGTCAACAGAAATTTCCTTTTCGCCGCCAAGCCTGTAAAATTTCTTTTCCTGCAATACCCGTAAAAGTTTCACCTGAAGGTCAAGACTCAACTCACCAATCTCATCCAATAAAATTGTACCACCATTTGCAAGCTCAAATTTTCCAAGTTTTGTTTTTTGAGCAGCACCTGTAAAAGCTCCTTTTTCATGACCAAAGAGTTCGCTCTCGGCTAATTCCTTGGTAATTGTTGCACAGTTAACGGCTACAAATATTTTATTTTTTCTTGGGCTAAGCTGATGAATATACCTTGCAAAAACTTCTTTACCGGTACCGCTTTCACCTTCAAGCAGTATAGTCGTATTTTCACTTGCTGCAAGTTTCTCTACTGCATTAAGTACTTTTGAAATCGGTTTGCTTCTACCAAAATACTCTCTTTCAATCTGAACATCCGGTGACAGAATTGCCTGGAATTTTACTACTTCAGATTTAAGGTCTAAATGAGAGGTTATTTTTTTAAGCGTCGTGTTAAGCTGATCCATATCAATCGGTTTAAGCAGAAAATCGTACGCTCCAAGTTTCATCGCGTTAACAGCAATTTTAACATCGGCGTATCCTGTAATCATAACAACAGGTATGTTGGGAAAATCTTTCTGTAATACTTTTAAAATTTCCAGCCCGTTATGAGTAGTAAGATATATATCCAGCAGAATGATATCGGGTTCGTAAACTTCAAGAATATTAAAAACCCTTGAGGCATCTTCGCAGGTTCTTATCTCGTAATTATTTTTTGCAAGAATTCTTTCAAGAGCGGTGGCAAATAAGTGGTCGTCATCTATAAGTAAAATTTTATATCCCATAAAAATCACCTGTTATTTAATTCCGGGAAATCCACAAAGAACCTGGTTCCCTTTCCATATTGAGATTCAAAATAAATTTCCGCCTTATGTTCTTCCAGGAGTTTTTTACATACACTTAACCCAATACCGGTTCCTGTTTTTTTACTCGTATAAAATTCTTTGAACACGTTTTCTTTGTCGCTTTCTTTTATTCCAATGCCAAAATCTTCAACCACAAGCCGAATGATTGCTGAACCATTTTTTTCTGATCTGGCTGTTTTTACAATAATGTTTCCGCCGTTGTTGCTTGCTTCTATAGCATTAGTGAGTAAGTTTAATATTACTTGTAGAATCTTATTCCTGTTTACACTCAACGGCATTATGTTTTCACCAAGTTGTTTATCAAACAAGATAGAGTTTTTTGTGGCAACCGGATTAAGAATTACTATTGCCTGTTCAATTATTTCGTTAATTGAAGTAACTTCAAGTTCATCCAGTGGTCTCCTGGAAAACTCAAGAATATTTTCCATCAGCTTTGTAATTCTTTCAAGGGCAACTTCGCAGGCAAGTATTATATCGTAGCTTTCTTTATCAACGTTTTCGGAATAAATTTTAAGGAAATGCAGATTTAATTTAAGAACAGAGAGCGGGTTTCTGATTTCATGGGACAGTGTAGCAGCTAATTTGCCGAGCAGTTCCAACTTATTACTTTGTATATCTGTTTCCATTTATACTTCTATTCTACAAGAATTTATTTTTCCGTCCAAATTTATAAATATTTATCAAAAAATTAAACGGAAGCTTAAGTTTTAGGCAACCAATATAAGGAAAAGAAAGAATGTTTAAATGGATTTATTTTAAAAAAAGAAAGATACTCAGATTGGAAACGCTACAAGTAGAGTTGATTTAGCTGTGGGCAAATGTAAAAAGGGAGTTTTGTTAACTCCCTTTAATATCTTTCAGTATACCGTCTGCAACTTTGGAAAGTACTTCATCGGAATTATAGTATCCGGAATCAATTTTTGTTTTAATCTCTTCAAGATTTTTAGTGCTAACTTTCCCCTCATTCATAAGTTTTGCTTTTTCGGAAATTTCGACCTTGTCAAATTTTGCAGATGAGACGGGCTGATTCTCTTTTTTATCGGTTTCAGATTTTCTTGCTGTTTCGTTTACAACATTTATAAAGTTATTTGTGCCTACGACTTTCAAAATTTCACCTTTTATATAATGCAAGTTTCTTTTGATTATGCAAATTTTTTAACTCACTGCTAAGAGCTTGGGAATCACTTTCCTTTATCTCAATAATATTATCGAGTCTTTTAACAATTTTTTTAGTCAAAACTTTTAAAGAATCATTAATTTCGGGTATTTTTTTTCCGGGTTTTATACTCAGAGCTGCTTTTTCATTTTTAGTGTCCGAAATATATGATTTTATCTCTGAAATACTATTTTCAAAATTATTTTCATTAAGCTTTTCAAGCTTATCTATAATTGAGTTCAGGTTAGTTTTAATTTTTTCAATATGCGGATTAGAATTCATATCGTTTTACATTGAGCTTATTGAATTATAGATTTCATACAATGAATTAAGCTGCATTTGCATTTCAATATATCTTTGTCTTAATGATTCGGCGCTCTTTTCAATCTTTTCCTGTTTAGAGGTAATACTATCGCTGAGTTCTTCAATTGAATCATCTACAGAATTTTTTGCCTTGGTTAAATAACCGGAAGTACCAAGATATGAACTTACTTTGTCATATAACGTAGCAGCAATCCCATTGGTAGAATTAAACAAAGTCTCAACTTCATCAATTTTTTCATTAAGATTCTGTTCCAGTTTTGCAGAATCGGAAATAGTTAATCCACTGCTCGTATTAAATGTTATTCCAAGTTTGGAAAGAGTATTGATTTCATCTGAATTAATGCCGGCGACCACGCCATATGCAGAATTGCTGAACATTGATAAAATGGAGGAAGCATTTGTATCTCCCAGGAAAATACCCCTGTTGCCAAGATCATCCGTAGTGCTTTTTGTTCTTATGTAAGAATAAATTTCATTAAACTTTGTTATAAAACTTTCTATCTTGGATTTTATTGAAGAAACATTATTAGTAATAGATACCGAAACGGTAGCATCTGTCACTTCCATTACAGATTTTAAACTTATGGTTGCACCGGTTACAAGATCAGATACTTCATTGGAATCCCTTTCGATGTCAACACCGTTAAAATTGAATTTGGAATTAAGATCTGAAAGTGCATAAACAAATCCGGGTGTATCCTCGCCACCCTCGGTCTGTACATAAGAACTTCGTGTAGTACCAAGGTTTAATCCAATACTGCTTAGTGCAATATTACTGCCGCCGGATTCATAAAGATCCGTTATTCTATTATTATAGCCGGAATTTTTTGCTGTAAAAGAAAGCTGGCTTGTTGAAGAGAGAGGAGAAAAAACAGAAGCAACAACAATTCCGGATGCTGCCTTCTGCTTGGTTACTTCAATATCCAAATCATTTACAAGATCAAAACCGCTTTCATTACTAATCGAAATATAATCTGAGCTATCATCAATAGAGAGTTTAAGTTTAACATCACCGGCTGAAGGTGAATCAACAATCTTTTCTGCGGTAACACCATCAACTTCTTCATTTATCTTGGTAACAAGCTGATCCATCAAATCATTATAATCGGTTGCGCTATCAATAGTAATTGTAGTCTCTGTTCCGTTAATATTAACAGTAAAAGAAGCAGCTCCGCCGGCATAAGCGGTTGTCCCGGTTTTAGCCGAGGAAGTAACAACAGCTTTATCGGAATTTACAGCATCTCTTATTTTTTCCATCACGGTCTTATTCGTAATTCCTGTTTCATCAAAATCATCACTGTCAAAAGTAACATCAACATCTGCATAGAATTCACCCGATTCGCCGTCACCGGATTTTATTTTAAATGAATGAGTTCCTGTAGTTGTAATAACTGATGAATAACCATCAGATGTCAGGTCCAGTCCTAAAACCATATCGCTTTTGGCTAACTGATTTACGCGGATATTATAAGCGCTTATTGCTGCACTGTTTGACGCTGTAATTGTAGCAAACGCCGAATTTGACGAAGAAGTAGTTTTGCCGGCAAAAATTGAACTACTTCCTGTTGCTTTCAAATCACTTAAAATAGACTGGAGAGCGGAGAGAGAAGTACTTAATGTTGAGTAGGCTGAAGATATACTTTGGTACTTATCCTTTTTTGTTGATAAAGGACTAATCTTCTTGTTTATCTCGTTATTGTAATAACTGTTTACAAGACTATTTATTCCCGAAGTTGAAAGATAGTCAGCCATTATTATGCCTTTTTATTTTTGAATGCCTCTATCCAGGTGTCTCTTAGTTCGGTCAGAATTTTTTGAACCACTTCATAATTTTGCTGGCGCATTTGATCCTGGCAGTATTGATATAACCTGAACAGGCCGACGGAAATTTCGCGGGCTTGTTCATCATCAAATCGTAAAGCATTAATCAATTCCTGAATAGCTTTATTTGTTTTGTGCAAATCTTTCTTAACGCAATGAAGAATTGCAAAATCATAGATCTTAATTATAATCTGTTCCGGAGTAGCATCCAGAATTTCTTTTAAGAGATATTGATTAACTTTATTTTTTTGGACGTTTGCCATATTCGAATAATACATAAAAATTTCCTGCTCTTTTAATTATTAAAAATTACCCCCGGCAACCAAACCGGGGGAAAACTATTTGTTCCACTCTGTTAGAAGAGTGAGAGCAGGTTTTGTGGAGCAGTATTCAATTGAGCATACATAGCCGTTCCGATCTGCTGTGCAATTTGTCCCTTGGTTGCATTCAATTGTTCCATAGCAACATCCGCGTCAAATATTGAGGATATTGTTGATGTATTGTTTGCAATTGCAGCAGTAAGATATTCTTCTCTGCTGTTCACTGTTTGAATAAGGTTACCAATTCTACCCAATGCAGATCTTACGTTTGAAGCTACACTTGTTGCATCAAAATCGAGAACGGTTGCATCTGTAGTAGATTGTAAATTGCCTGTTCCAATTGCGGTAGCTAATGTTGCGGAATCTAAATATCCGGCTCCAGCGAAGTCAACCGTAAATGCAGTACCACTTATATCAAATGTTGCATCGGCAATAGGGGTTGAACCATCTGTACTTGCTAATAACTGTGTTCCATTGATATTTGTATTCTTAAGTATGGAATCGATTTCAGAAGCTAATGTTCTGATATCTCTAGCAATAGATGCAGAATCCTTCAATGGATCATCTGCATCAACCTGTTTTGCCTGAATTGCATTTAGCTTATCTGTAATCTGTTGTAAGGCGGATTCCGCGGTTGATAAATAGTTTTTAGCATCGGTAATATTTCCAAGCTGAGCTTTCATTATACCGTTCTGAGCTTCCAACTGCTTGCCAACATTATAACCCGATGTATCATCCGCCACACTATTAATTTTCTTTAATGTAGCTAAACGAAGTTGAGCTGATGCTGTTGCTTTATTTGTTTTTGCCAATGCATTATATGCCTGTAATGCATCTACGTTTGTATTTACTGAGAATCCCATTTTGTACCTCCTTGTCTTTGGTTGTTTAATTCAGGCATCCTTGCCTGTTGGTTATTAATTTTTAATGTATTCTCACTTTTATTATCGACAATCAATTTTATTTTTTTAGTATTGCGGACATTATTTTAAAAATCATTTTTCGTACCCGTAATTATTTCTTCTGTTATAAACATACCTAAGCATTAATTATTAGTTATATCTCTTACTGAATGCCGGGAATGTTTAATAAACAGCAGGTAAATCTTTGGGGTAGAAGAAATATTTCCAAGGCTGGTAAATGAAAAGTATGATTGATGAAAAGAATTTTAATAAAAATTGATCTGCTGTGTGAATGACTAAAGAAATAGTTTTAAAATAAAAAACCCCCGGGAACCAACCGGGGGTAACCAAAGATAACTACTCTACTAGAAGAGTGAGAGAAGGTTTTGAGGGGCTGAATTCAACTGCGCATACATTGCAGTTCCTATCTGTCCAGCAATCTGGCCTTTTGTGGCATTCAATTGTTCCTGGGCAACATCAGCGTCAAAAATCGAACTAATTGTTGCAGTATTGTTTGCAACTGCGGCCGTTAAGTATTCTTCCCTGCTGTTTACAGTCTGGGTTAAGTTACCTAATCTGCCCAAAGCACTACGAACATTAGATGCAACTGTTGTAACATCATAATCAAGTACTGTTGCGTCGGTTGCATTCTGTAAACCGCTTGCAGAACCAATAGCCGTAGCTAAGGTAGAAGGATTAAGATAAGTAGCGCTACCAAAATCTATTGAGAAAGATGCTCCGCCAATATCGAATGATGCGTCTGAAAGAGCTGTTGTACCATCTGTGCTTGCTAACAACTGAGTTCCATTGATGTTTGTATTTTTAAGTATGGAGTCAATTTCTGAAGCCAGTGTTCTGATATCTTTTGCAATAGAAGCTGAATCTTTTAACGGATCATCCGCATCAACTTGTTTTGCCTGAATCTGATTTAATTTATCGTTGATCTGTTGAAGTGCAGATTCTGCGGTTGATAAGTAGTTTTTAGCGTCAGTAATGTTGCCAAGCTGAGCTTTCATAATACCATTCTGTGCTTCTAACTGTTTGCCGACGTTATAACCGGATGTGTCATCAGCTACGCTGTTGATTTTCTTTAATGTAGCTAAACGGAGTTGTGCTGTTGCGGTTGCTTTGTTGGTTTTTGCTAATGCATTATAAGCTGATAATGCATCTACGTTTGTGTTAACTGAGAATCCCATGATGTACCTCCTTGTATATTGTTGTTAAATTGTCGGGCTTCCTTGCCCTTGTAAATTATAAAGAACGATTCTCAATTACATTATCGGCGGCTGTTTTATTTTTTTTAGTGCCTTTAGCAAAAAAAATAAAAAAAATTTTTTAACCGTATTTCTTCGCATTTCATTCAAAAATTCCAATCCCGACAGATCCGGCTAATAAATTTACTTCCCTAATAACGGAGAAAGCTTTTCAGTCATTATTTGTAACCGGCTTTTTACCTCGGGAATATGAGAGAAATTTTCCGAGGCAAGCTTCAACAATGCTGAAATCTTACCAAATTCATTCTTTTTAAGTAAGAGAGATATCAAATAGAAAACAATTGTGGGATTCTGTTTATCCTTTTCAAAATTTCCGCCTAACAATTCAATTGCTTTATCATCCTGCCCGGCATCTGCAAGTGCGATTCCATATAAATTACAAACCGAAGAATTATCTTTTTCTTTTTCAAAAAGCGTTTCCAGTAATTTTAATTTCAATCCGGAAAAAGGATAATCATTAATCAAATCAAGGAATAGGTCAGTGTTGTCTTTATTTATAATATCAGCAAAAGCTTTTTCTTCCTTGTTGTCCAGTTTGATTTTTCTATAAAGCTTATCGATAAGAGCTAAATATAAATTACCTGATTTCCTTTCTTTGCTTCCGTAAGATATTTTAAGTTTGTCCAGCCAGAATTGAAAGCCGGCATTGTTTTTACTTTTCAGTGCAACAATTAATCCGGAATAAATTATCTCTTCATCGTTGAGAATAAAGTTAATACTTGATTTTATCTTCCCTGCTTTTAATTCATCATTAAACCCAATTGCATATTTCAGGTAATCATCAGCACCCACCAGATCATTTAACCTGAAAGATATTTTCGAAGCAAGCAAATTCAGGTATGGTTGCTTTTTATCCAGGTCCAGTGCTGTTGAAATATGCCTGAATGCAGCCTGTACTTTATGTTTCTTTAATTCAACATAGGCAATTAAGCCAAGTAAATTTGCACGATGCGTATTTTCAAGCGCCTTATCATTAATAGAAACCAAAGCATAATTCAGTGCTTCATCATACTCTTCAAGAATATTGTAGGTTTGTGCAAGCTGGAATGTTATATAAGAGGATTTATTTGATTTATATTCTTCAAGCAAAAGATTCAGATTTCGGCTGGCTTTACTCTTTTTTGCTTCACCAGATACATTGTAACCAAGATGAATTATTTCAATACCGGAATCAACTATTTTGTAATTTAATTCCTTTATTGAAGATTCAATTTGCTCATGAACTCTTCCGGTAAATTTTAACTCAGGATTATTTCTGAAAAGCCGGGGAAAGGTCATTGAATTGTCGCGCCCATGCTCACTATCAATACTTTTAACAAGGCACTTAATGGCAAGATTATCTTTGCTGCTGATTATCTCTTTGATTTCATCAATAGAATCTTTACTTAATCTCTCGTCAGCATCAAGGTAAAGAATCCAATCGCCGGTACATTTACTTAAAGCAAAATTCCTTGCGGCGGAGAAATCATTTATCCAATCGAACGAGAAAATTTTAGCATTATATTCTTCTGCAACTTTTATTGTATTGTCATCCGAACCAGTATCTGCAATAACAATTTCATCCGCAATGCCTTTAACGGATTCAAGACAATCTTTAAGATAAGATTCTTCGTTTTTAACGATCATTGACAGGCTTAGAAGAGTCATTTCTTAAATTATCCTAACCGTGTTTAATTTTTTATTAACAATGAATTATGATCTTTGCCCAGACCGAGAAGTTCATTTACTTTTGCCAGGCTTAAGGTTGCAGTTTCATTATGCATATCATTTTTAACTGCCCACTCAAACATTGTTTTAGCGGTTTCCGGCAAATCTTTTTTCAGAAGAACTTCTCCAAGTCCCAAACATGCCTGCGATGAAGAAGGTGTAAGTTTCAATTCTTCTTCAAAGTACACTTGGGCTTTGTCTATTTCACCGCATATCATCGAAATATTTCCGGCAATGTTAAACAAATCAGGTAAAGCGATTTTATAATCATCACTTTTACTTTCATCATATGATTTGATCGCTTCGGTTAAAGATTCATCAGCGAGAATATATTCTTTTTCTTCTATCTGAATTTTTGCTCTCTCAAAATGCTGAACAAACAAATCTTTGTTTACAGGATAATTTATTTTTCTTGTCTTTATCTGTTTCCCTTTTATCCAGATTTCATCAGGCGTAGCGCCCCATTTATCCACAAAAATTTTCTCATTGGTTTTTAATCTGTCGGAATAATTTTTAGTTCCGTCTGCCTTAAAACTTTTAGAACCAAAGTGATGAATAAAAACATCCTTTGCTATAACGGTTTTATAACCAGCCAGCTGGGCGCGCAGACAAAAATCATCATCCTCATAATTGCCCGGTGAAAATCTTTCGTCAAGTCCGCCTATTTTATCAATTAATTCTTTCTTTATTAAAGTACATAGGAAGGCCACTCTTGGGAAATTTAATGTTTGTCCTTTATTCTTTGATGCAACCTCTTCAGCGTAACCGTGCATTTCTTCAACTGATTTGTATTTTGCTTCATTATCTCTTTGAAGACCACTCACTTCGTTACTTATTGGACCAACAATGCCTACACTATTGTCTGAATCAGAAACTGCAATCATTCTTTCCAGCCACCCGTTCGTTACAACAATATCATTATTTACAACAACAACGTAGCTACCGCTAGATTTTGCTAATGCCTGGTTGATTGCCTTGGGAAATCCAAGATTCAACTCGTTAAAAATTACTTTTACGTTTTGTTTATCTTTCGCAACACTTTCCAGAAATTCTTTTGTTCCGTCTGTGCTTGAGTTATCAACAAAAATTATTTCAAAACTGTGATTTGTGTTTTTTATGACTGAATCAAAAAAAGTTTTTGTATACTCTAATTGATTATATGTTGCCACTATAATTGAAGCAGTACGGCTGTTATTTTGATTTTCAGATTGAGCAATAGATGTTTCAGCTATTTTGGCATTAACATTAAAATCTGCATTCGTTGGCTTGAACCAATCCATTCCCCACAACTCCAATGGTGATGGAACATTACCTTCGCCGTAATGCTCTTTCAGCTTCAGATACAGTGCATCAGTACTTTGCTGAACAAGATCATCCGTTTTGGATTTTTTTTCTGTCTTAAAACTCTGCTGCCCTTTATGATAAACAAACGTATCTGTTGCAACCAACAGCTTGTAATTATTTAATCTCAGTCTCCAGCATAAGTCAAGGTCATCATTTCCAAGGAAAAGTTTTTCATCAAGAAAACCAAGATTTTTAATAACATCTTTCTTCGCCATCAGGCAAAAACCTGTCAGCAGTTTTGATTCTACACTTACTCCATCATTCCGGGTTTTTAATTTGCTGAAAACCTGATCGATTGTCAGACTGCCATTAAGTTTTTCTTTAAGGTACAATTCCATTTTTTGTAAACCGGCAACATAATTTGAAACCGGGCCAACAGCTCCGACAGAGTTATCTTTTTCAATATGATAAAGCAAAGAATCGATCCAGCCTTTTGGTACGACTGTATCCGGGTTAAGCATAACAATGTAAGGATTGACCGAAGCATTTATTCCAACATTGGTGGCCGCGGAGAATCCGATATTTTTTTGATTCTGTATGAACCTGAAATTCTTTTTATTCTTTATGAATGCCTTTACCGTTTTATGTGTATCATCTGAAGAATTATTGTCAACAATTATTACTTCATCTTTGCTTCTAATCGATAAAGCAAGACTAGTCAGGCAGTTGGAAATATCTTTTGCCGAGTTATAAGTTACTACAACAACAGAGACCGGGTTAACGTAACCTTCATTTAATATCTGCTTTTCAAGTTCGCTTATGCGCATCTTCTGCTGCACTAAAATTTCCTGGTCGTCCTTGGTAAACTGTGAATACCTGTTGTAAATTATTTTCATTGTTCTTAAAAAATCGGGCAGCTTAGTAGTAACCATATTTGAGTTATCAACTCTGTGTCGATACTCTGATGTTACTTCCTTAATATGAAGAAAATCATTTCGCAGGGATAATTTTATCCAGAATTCCCAATCTTCATGTGTGGTTAATGCTTCATCAAATCTAATGTCACCGTCAATGCAGGCTTTATCAAACATAAAACACTGAACCGGTGCAAGGTTCAGAACAAAGAGAAAACGCTGGGAGTAATCGAATGAATACTGAACTTCTTTTTTTACCGTAAGAAAATTATCACCTTCTCTTTTTTGAACGCAACGGTTTGCATCGGAATAAACAACTTTAGCATCACTTTCTTTTAAGGCGGAAAGAAGAACCTCAATATGATTCGGATAAAAAATATCATCATCATCAAGGAATGATATATATTTTCCTTTAGCATTCTGCATACCTGTATTTCTTGCGCCGGCCAAACCTTTATTCTTTTCGTGAACTATATATTTAATCCGCTTATCATTCAAAGATTTAATTATACCGCCAACATCTTCACCGGCATCATTAACAACAATTATTTCCAAATTACTATACGACTGCATTAACACACTCATCAGTGTTTCTTTCAACTGAACTGTGCGGTTATAAGTTGGAACAATTACTGACACAAGCGATTGATCGGTTGCAGATTCAACTTTAGCTGGTTGTAATCTATCCGCAAGTTTGCCAACTTTATCTTTCAGCAGCGCTACTTTTTGCCTGACTTCCCTGTTGCATTTGCTTACTTCTTTGTTGTCCATATTATCAAGAATTGTTTTAGCCTCCGCCAACATTCCCGCAAGAAGAAGTGTCTGAACAGTTATAAGTTGCTTTTCAATTTCACTTAGTTCAGCTTTGCTAAAACCGGATTGGTTTGCAATCAAATTTCTTAGCAGACCATTAAGCCTGTAAGCATCAAATTTATCTAAGGAAAAAGTATTTGCAGCTAACCGCAATTGATAATTGAAATCATCTTTTGCTGTTTCAGCTTTTTTATTTTCAATCCGCAAAGTAAGGGATTTGTTTACTATTCCAATTTTTTCACCGGCAGTTCTAATTTTTACAAATGTAAGAACATCATCACTGCTTACAGCTTTATCTTCCCAGCCATTCAGGGATCTAATAAAGTCAGTTCTAAAAGCAGAGCTTTCATTTGCAAAAAGGTTTTTATACATCGCTTCAAGAATTCCGATTGCACCAAGCGGTTTAACCTGTTTGGAAACAGATGAAGCATCAATGTAATCCTGAGATTCGTTTATAATATCAATATAAGATGAAACACAGTTTACCTGTTCGTTATTTAAAAAGTAATGGGCATACTTTTCAATAAAATCATTCTTTGGTATATCAGAATCACCTGCAACAACAACGATATCCCCGGCAATAATTTGTAAAGCTTTATTTTTAGAAAAGTTGTAATTCTTCTCAAATTCTACAAATTCAACTTTAATTTTTTCATTAAGAGAATTATTTATAAACTTCTTATCAACATTCCCTTTACATATAATAAACACTTCTGCCGGCAGAACAGTCTGGTGTTTAATAGCGCTTATTAATTTTGAAATGTACTCCGGGTTCTCTGCATCTGCTAAGACAATTAAAGAAGCACTTAGTTTTTGATTTGAGGCTGAATTAATTTTGGAATTAAAAAAGCCAGGTTTATGAAATTCTATAAACTTCTTATTTATTTCTTTTTGCAGACTTACCGCATCATTATATAAATCGGAATACAGCTTGTATCGTTCATTGTTTGATACAGCAAGTAAATCCTTAACCTTAGATGAAAAACAATCTGCGTTCAAGCTGCTTAAAAATTTATCATGGTATTTATGCGGAATTAATTCCGGCACTCCGCCGGTATCAGATATTATAAATGGGCAGCCTGTTTCAATTATTTCAAGAAGCGCATACGGATGATTATCGGAAATATAGGGTAAAACACAAATTGATTTAGTATGAAAGTTTTTAATTGCTTTTATTGCCTCTTTCCTGAAGGTAGAAGTCTCCAATACTTCTATCCTGTTCTTCAGGGTTTCAAAGTAAGTGTTTTGCTTTTTCATTTCAGGGAAGTAAGGACCGATTAAAATAATTCTTTTTATTTTCGTTCCGATATACCCGTCTATATCAAGCAGGGATATCATTTCGGTAAAAACATCGTAACCTTTAACCTTGGATCTCTTACCGTAAAAAATCAGTGTATCAATATCATTATATTTATTCTGAGGAAACTCCTTGAATTCAAACGGCAGCCTTAGAAATTCAACCTTGTCCTTATCAAAAACATAACCGGCATCTTTGTAAAGATTATAAATAAACCTGGTAGGAAACATTACCCTGTCAGCATTTTCAAGTGCAATTTTTTCCTTATAAATCACTTCATACGCCGTCTGATCCAGAAAAGTCTGTAAAACATTTTCCATCTGAATTTTTGTACCGTGCGCACAAATCTGGATTATAAGATCACTTGATAGTATTCCGCTCTTCTTAGCCTGCGATACTCTGTAACCATAACCTTCCACATCCTGTATCTCAACTGTTTTTAAATACGGATACAAGTACTGTATAACAATGATGCTTTTTAAAAGCAGTTCAGCAGTCTCGTTTTTGTTTATTTCCTGCAGGGTAAGAAATTTATCAAAAGTAATTAACTTATCGCTTTGAATTACATCCTTAGCCGGCAGCATCTTTCCTGTACCGACTAAAAGAATACCAAATTCATTTTTGTTAAATAATTTTTCGGTTTCCTCTACGTAGGAACCAATGCCTCCGCTTAAATTTGCCTTACCATGTTCGTTGCTGCAAATAAGATAATTTAATTTCAATTCAGGAAGTCTTAGTGCTTCAAGATACTCTTCATATTTTTCTTGTATCAGTGAAATGCAAACGGATAGTGAAGAAATGTCATTTTCAAGATTGCTTTGTGAACTGACAACTGTAAATCCTCCCGAGTTAAGGAAAAGTTTTAACTCATCCTCTTTCCATTCACGATAAGAAGTTTCGTCTACAGGATAATCAATTGCATTAGTTGTTCTTCCCCTTGAAATAATCCAAACGAAATTTTCTTTATTCAGTAATAATAATTTTTTCAGTTCTCTTAAAAGCGTTCTGGGATCTTCTAATTTCTCTATTACATGATCCAGAATAACCAGAGTCTTATCGCCGGTTGAAATATTATTGAGCAGTTCTCTTGCATAATCTTTGATCGGATCACCAGTTGAGTGTTCTTTATTCTTCCTTAAATTATCCAGAGAATGAAATTCCACCTTGCCCTCAAACCCAACACTACTAAAAGAGTCAGCATCAGACAAAGGTTGAAGCAAAAATATCTTATTAAACTTATTCTTAATCAGAAAGTCATTAATGTTTTTCCCTGTTGTCAGATTTAATTCGTTTGGTGAATATTCTGTTGAAACAATAGTTCTGCTTTTAGTTCTTGCACCAAAATTAAATTCCGGGGTAAGGCTAAACAGATCATATTTGGAATCTTCAATCAGGCTTGTTTTTTGTTCCTTAACCCAGTTACGCCATTCGTGCTGAATATTAAGATTAGGATATTTCGACTGCATCCTGTCAAATGAGTTCTGAATTGAATCCTCATTGTATCTAACAAGAACCGCATTTTTATCCACAGACTTATTAATTTTACGGTGATCATGTACCAGTTCAATATCATCTATAAGCTTTGCTTTAATCGGAGTGTTGTTCAGCAATCCCCTGATTACAAATTCAAAATCTTCAAGACCAACAAACATTTTATCATCATAAAGGCCAAGGCGTTTAAAAAGTTTTCTGTTTATAATTGAAGCGCCGCCCGGGAAGTTGTTCAGTTTTCCGTCTTCAGTTAAAAGATAATTTATTCTTCCATCGGAGAACTCCAATGCATTATATGTTACATAATTATTCTCGTGCAGGTTGAAAAGCCGGGGGATAAAAACTTCCGTATCGGGATTGTTTTTTAGATGAACAATAAAATTCCGCAGCCAGTTATCTTTAGTAACATAAATATCATTATCAACAAAGAATGACCACTCTTCCTGTGTATGCTGCAGCAGATAATTTCTTCCAACACCAACACCAAGATTTTTACCGGCATCAAGAATTTTAATCTGCGAGTATTCTTTGCAGAATTTTTTTAACTGGTAAACAGATTCCTTTGAGCTGCCGTTATTAAGTATATAGATTTTCTGACTGGAGGGGATAAAGCTTTTCAGGCATTCAATTGTCTGGTCAACTTTTTCATGGAATAAAATCATTATAGCAAGGTCAACATTATTATTTTCTGTTATGGCGTTAACTTTTGCTTTAATATCCTTTGGATTAAATCTACCGAAGCAGGAGTTGCAATTGAAGTGAGGATATTTATCTTCATTAATTCTTTTTCTTATTGTCTGCATCTGGATATTATTATACGGATCTTCTTCCAGAAATAAATTACCGTAAGAAATGGCCGGAGTAATTTGTCTCTGGCATCCGCCGATATTTCCCTGCCCGTCTACATTTATTACGTATCCGTAAGATGGACAATTAAAGGATTTATCTTTTTTATCAATATAGATCGGGCGGGCATTTACATAACTTCTTGTGTTGCAGCGATCTTCAATATACTTAATGATTTCCGTATCCGATGTGGTAATAATTTTCCCCGTGTCGATGGTTTCCACCGAATCATAAGCAAGATAGTTGACAAGGTTTAGGAACGATGGTTGAAGATCGTCACAAAGAGCCAGAATCTTATCAAGCTTTTTGTAGTTATCCTTATTTAAAATATATGAAAAGCCTACGTTGCCGAATCGCTTCTTTAGGGTTATGAAATTTTCTATTACTTTTTTAAATGCATCAACTTTTACGTATTCTTTATATTCATCCCCGCTATAACCGTATAAACTTATTGAGATATAACTTGGAGACTTTTTCAACTGCAATAATCTTTCCGGGTAAGTACCGTTTGTAATAATTCCAACATATTTCCCCTGATCCATGAGATAATTGACCACTTCCGGAAAATGCCTGGCAATCGTAGGTTCACCTAAACCTGCGACGCAAAATCCCTGCAAAGAAGGATATTCATCAAGAAGTTTTTTAATAACTTCAAGGTCAATTTCTTTATGTTTTGGTTTGCCGACTGTTTGTCTGCTGCAACCGGCGCAACTAAAGTTGCAAACATCTGTAAAATAAAGAGTGCACTCGCCCGGCAGCATATTTAAATTCATTTTCATTGAGAGACTTTCCCGTTTTGTAATACGTTCAGATATTTTTTTAATATTAGGTTTTCTTTATTTACCTGGTCAAACTGCGTTTGTAATTCAGCATAGAATTTTGATATATCCTGGTATAACTGATTTACTTTGAAATAATCCTTCTGCATTTCCTTAAACTTTTTACCAGGATTTCCGGTAAGCTGGATATAAACAGAAAATATTTCAAAAATTAACTTAGCATCATGACGCTTCTCGTTTAATGCTATGCCCTTCCCCTCTTTTGTTTCCTCAAGAAAGCTGCAAAAACTCTCTTCCGAAATTGCCAAAACTTCTTTTGCACGTTTAACAAGATTTTCCGATCTCAGAATTAAATTATCTTCAGTTTCATCTAAGGCTTTCTTTAAAACATTTTTTAGTTCTCCAATATTTTCAGCCTCGAACAACCAATCATAATCTCTGTCAACAATCTCTGCCAGTCCCGTACCCTTAGGAACAATTACCGGAACGCCGGCTAATATTGCCTCAAGCGCCACATTACCAAACGGCTCCCATCTGGAAGGAAATACACAAACGCGGGATTCTGCCAGTCTTTCTATCAACTCATCATGTGGCAGGAACTGAAGAAAATGTATTTTGCTTAATTGCTGAGATGTTAACTTCTCACACCAGTATTCCTGGAATGTTTTTCCGTAGTCATTCCAATATTGATCTTTACCCACAAAATACAATTGAGCATCGTTATACTTTTCTTCTTCAATTATTTGAATGAATGCCTGTATTAACAAATCGGCGCCTTTGCGGTATTCAAGTCTTCCCACAAAGAATATATTTTTAGTAACAGGATTATGTTTTGCTGCGCCCGGTACAAAATCATTATTCACAAGATTCGGAACCAGTTTATAATTTATCTCTTCAATCTTTATCTGATCTTTTAATTCCTTCATCATTATTTCGGTGGGAAAAGTAAAATACTTTGAGTTTCGGAATGTAAACTCTTCCATTAAACCGGTTATAGTAAAATGCTCGTCAACACTATCCCTGTTTTTAACGGCAACCATATTCATCGGTCCTTCAACTTCAACAACAAATTTTATATCGGGATATTTACCATACAGAGTTTGATTCAGAATCATAAAAAAACCTTCGGAGCCGCAATCGGGTATAACAACGAAATCAAGTTTTATTTCATTAGCTTCAATTAAATCATCTAAAGCTTTCCACATTAAAAATGAATTGTTCAGGTTCTGATGCGTCTGAAAATTTTCAAGCGATGCATCAGTAAATACTATTTCGATTCCGTCATAATATTTTGCAACAAGATGTTTTTCCACATTTGGGTATTCGTTGGTAATAAGAATTATTCTGTGTCCCTTGCTCTGCATCATTTTCATCTGGAAATAAAAATGGGAGCCTATTCCACCATAGTAAAATGGAAAAAACTCTCTTGTCACGTAACATATAGTCAATCATTACCTCCCGGAAAATTTAGAATTACTTCATAAATAAAATCATCTATTCTTTAGAAACCTTAATAAGATAGTTGAGATTCTCCAGTGCTACCTCATTTGTCTTGTCAATTGCCAAGACTTTTAAAATTGTCTGTTCTGCATTCTCAAAGTTATTTTCAAGAATCTCAATTACCGCCAGATCATTTAACACATTAACATCAGCAGGATTATCAATCAGAATATCATTAAGCTGTGCTCTTGCACCAATGAGATCACCTTGTTCAATTAAAGACTCTGCATATAAAAATTTCTTCGTATTCGTTTCTTCCACCTGATCGGAATCATCCTCCAACCTGATAGCTGACAGATCCAATACATTATCTTTAATAAAATACCAGGATTTCCATTCCCGCTCCTGTGTAACAAATAACTGAGCATCTGTTTCTTTCATAAACTCTTCTACTGCTGTCTTTACACCGAACACACCGGCAGGTATTGTACCGTCTAAAAAATCATGTCCGCAGAACATTCCACCTTTTTTTAATTTCGGATACCAGGCTTTTAGATCTCTTTTGCATCCTTCATATGAATGATCGGCGTCGATATAAATCCAGTCAAAATATTCATCAGGGAAATGGTCAGTAGCTTCAACAGAATCCATCCTATAAATTTTCACATCGTAATTTTCTGAGAATCTTGTTACCACATACAGGTAATTATTCAATTGCTCCCTGTAAGAAATATTAGCAACATCCAGGTAATCATCATCTTGCCGCCACCTGTCTATTAAATGTATTGTTCCGTTCTTCCATGAATTTCTTATTACCGAAGAAAAGTCTCCTCTTTGAACACCAATCTCAGCACCGTTGCCCGCATAACCCAAGCGTGTAAATAGTTTTCCAAAATCCAGCCTGTTAGTTATCTGCATTCATTTCTCCTAATAATTAAGAATTAAATCCCTGTACTTTATTAAATCTTCTCCGGTTAAGCCTTCAGGTATGTAAGCAACAGCAGCATTATTTTTCAGTTCATTATGAAAAGTACCTTCTTTCAAGGCTCTGAAATATCCGTTTGTATTTTTAATCGGTTGATATAAGCTTACCCACTTTTTATACAGAAACGGTTTAATTTCCTTAACAAATTGAAACGTGTTCTGCAGGCTTTCTTTTGTTTCACCGGGAAAGCCGATAAGAAACAAACCATTCACTTTTACGTAATTTGAAAGCAGCTTAATTTTATCAAAGGCTTTATTGATTGTGAAATTCTTTCCCATCATCTTTAGCATTGAATTGTCGCCTGATTCAAGCCCAACCTGAACTTCAGTTGGCTTAAATTTTTGCATTACTTCGGCAATTTCTTCGTTTATCAAATTAACGTGGGTAAAGAAAAGATTCCGGTCATCAATATTTAAGTATTTCTTTTTAAGTTCATTGTAGATATTAAGCATGTGTTCTTTCTTCAAAGTAAAAATGTCATCTGCAAAAAAAATTTCATTTGCACCTTGTTCCAGCAGGAGCTGAATATTATTCACGGTATAATCAGTATTGAAGTAACTAATTTTATTTTCCGGGTTATGACAGAAGTAACAATGGAAGGGGCATCCCCGTGAACTCATTATATTTCTGCCTTTCGCATTCGTAGTAATAAGATCCTTTTTATACCAACCCGGATAAGTTGTAAAGTCTATTTGTTTCTCTTTACTGAAAAACTCTTCTCCGTCTCCGTACCAAATTTCAATATCATTTTTGTGAAGCCACTCTTTAGCTTCATTATCAATTATTTTAGTCCACCTACCGCCAATAATGATTTTAGTATTGCCATAAACCTGTTTAAGAATTTCTATATCCGTAAAAATAGTCTTATTATCTCCCTCGAAAACCGAGAGCCCAATCAAATTATAATCATTTGTTACAGGTAGTCCGTCGATATAATGTACGTCTACCAGATAATTAAAATTCCTTGCATACGATGCTAAATCATAAACGCCAATAGGGTTTGTATCCAGCGTAGCAGTTCTCCATTTCCTGGTTACAAGCAGTAATTTTTGTTTTTCTTTACGGCAAATTATCATTAAGGCCAATAAACTCCTGAATAACAAGCCTTTATTTCAACATTTATACCAAAGGAATATTCTTTTAAGAGATGAAATATTATGAGGTGACGGTTTAATATTAGAACAATGGTTAATAATAACCAACGTCTGATTTATAATTTTGACCAAGAAAAACCAGTAAAACAACACTTAGTTTTTGTTAATTAAATTTTGGAGAGATTGCAGTTGGATATTGCGGGAGTAGTTCCGGTAAGATGCAAAACGAAGTATATTAATTTTTAGATCAATACTGCATCAATCGTTTCATAGATTTTAGCAACTTTCTTTTCTACTTCTCCTTTAAGCACCAACTCTCTTGATGCCTTTTCTTTCTGAAGCAGTTCAATCTGTTCTCTAGCCTTTTCAATTTTATTCTTTGATGAGTTTTCATACTCTTTTATTTTCTGCTCATTTTCTTTTTTAATTCTCTCAGTTTCTCTTTCCGTCTCAGATTTCAGCTGCGAGATTTTTCTTATTAGTTTCTGCTTTTCATTTGACTTTTCAATCATCTTTGCCACCATACCAATTACAGCTATCACCAGTCCAACTATAAAAACTATCGCGCTCCATTTTAATCCTCCTGTAAATACAGATAAAATTAGTCCGGATGCTTTTAAATCGTTACCATCGCTTAGGCCATCAATAAAACCGCCGATGATAAAAACAATCATTGAAATAATAAAATTATAAATAAGTGAATTGTTGAAAGAAACATAGGGATCAAATTCCTGGTTGCTGTCAATTTTTGAAAGTGTATTTTCAACCTGGCTTATAACGCTTGCATACCTGGCTTCGTTCTGTTTAATAACTTCCTTTACCTGTTCAGAAGCCTTGGTCTTCCACTTTTCCGCATCTTCCTGCAGATAATTTATTTCTTCGTTTTGAAGCTGAATTCTTTTTTGCATGGAAGTCATTTCTTCAGTAATTCTTTTCCCTTCTATTTCCTTTATCTGCAATTTTACCTTATCGATAAAATTAAAATACTTTTCCACCACATACGAGTCAATCATTCTAATGTAAATTATTTTTTCCTGCTCATATTCTTTAACAAAGTTTTCTATATAATTAAGTTCTGCAGTTAAAGTATCGGTAAAAAAGTTTTTGATTGGCAGGCTTCTTAGTTTATCCGCA
>QZKB01000050.1 GCA_003599415.1 Ignavibacteriales bacterium
AGATTTTTTTATCCAACCGTATTTTTGCATCATACCTAACTCTTGGTTTTCTTGTAAATCTCTCCCATTTTGAATACTTTTGAAGCAAGTCTATGAAAAAACTTTTGCTAATTTTATTTGGTTTTATTCTTTCCGGCAGCGTGTCCGCCCAGGATAATCTTTTCACTACGGAAAGTTTTATTGTGAAAATCACCGGCACTAAATTGATTGTTGAAGAATTATTGGAGAGGAAGATTGTTTTCCGGAAAGACTTTATTCATCCCGCCGGGTATGTCATTGATCTTGATAATGACGGTAATGTTGAATTTTTAGTTAATGACTGCAGGGAATCAGAGGGAAAAAATCTTTATTCTGTTTTTATTTACAACACCGTTGATTCTTTTTATCTGATCGATTCTATTTTATCAGGCTTAAAAGAACCTTATTACACTTTTTCAGATGAAATAAATGAGATTATTCTTATAACCGGAAGCCCGGATTTTGATACCTATAACTCTGACGAAATTGAAATGATATACTCTCCGCTGATTTGCTGGGGATTCCATGGAAATGAATTTGGGCTCGTAAATGATCAGCTTTATGATATTTTTATAAATGAAAATGAAAAAAATATAGACTTTGTTGAAGAACAGTATAAGGCCAAAGGGAAGAATTGCAATACTGCAAACATGCTTAGGGGAGTAATAGCTTCTATTTTTATAAACTATTACTCTGCTGATGAAAAAGCAGTCGCCGATAAAGCGTTGGATGAATTATTTGTCTGCGATAATAAAGCACGGTTCAAAGAAGAAATTACAAAACTATTTTAGAGGTTGCCATGAAAATCGATTGGTCAGAATATGTTGGCAAAACACTTAATATCACGATGTTCGAAAATTACGGTATGATTTACGACATCAAAAGTGAGGCGCCATTGTATGAAATAGTATTTAAAACCGGCAAACTTGTTGCCGCTTACGACGAAGGTCTGATGCTTGAAGCAGTCCGCGAATCGAGAACTGTAAAAATATTTGTGCCTAATTCATCAATTAAATGCGTGGAAATATTTTGATGATAAATAACCGGGGTTTCTTTTTTGTAATTCTTTTTCTCCTTATAGGTTTTTATTCAAGACTGATAGCACAGGTTGAAATAAAAACACTAAGAGTTTTTGCCAACGACGATGAAAAAAATCCTCCTGTTTTAGTTTATACAGAAGGTCAGGGTGACATCCTTAATATTGAATTCGATGTAAAATCAGACGGAGAACCATCTCTGCAAATTATTTTTAAATTCTGCGATAAGGAATGGTATCCGTATGACAACATCTTTCTCAAAAATTTCGGCCACGATGTAGTACATCCTAATGAACTTTTTTATACTCCCACTGAAATAACAGTAAAAGAAGCAGATTATTCCTACTCGGGTTCTTTTCCTAATCAAAGGAGTACAGTTGAATTTCCTTTCTCAGGCAAATGGAAATTTTATATTACTGATGGTTTTGATGAATCCAAAGTTTTTGCCGAAGGAAAATTTATTGTTCTGCACGATCCTTTGGATATTTCTGCTGATATAAAAAAGGAAACGCTTGAAGGAAGTGTTTATTTCCCAACTGACCTCGGAAAGATTTACAACATCACTGCAAACTTGATCCTGCCGGAAGGTATGCCGGTATTTGATGTTAGCAGTATGGAGGTTATAGAAAACTTCAAATTAGATTATCCGTACATTGTAGATAAGGGAAATAATAACGACCGGCTTCATCAGTATTATTATGACGGAAACAGGGGATTTTCATTTACTACTAAAGAAGTAAGGCCGGGGAATGAATACCGTCAGGTAAATTTAAGGGATCACAAAAAATTTATTGCGCCAAATGTAAATGCCCAGTTTGAAGGATTAGAAACTTCAAGGTTCTTTGTTGAAGGTAAAAAAGATTTAAATGGCGGTTCTAAATTAGTGGAAGGACCTTATGGAACATACCTTAATGTTTCTTTTCGGGTACGTGTTCCGGATGAAATCAGGAAGAAAGTCTTTTTAGTCGGTTCATTTACAAAATGGCAAGTCCTTCCGGAATTTGAAATGGATAATAACAACGGATTGTTTTCAAAAACAGTTCAGTTGAAAAGAGGAGTTTATGATTACCAGTACATAACAGGTGAAATTGAGGATGGCCTTGTTAAGAATATTGATTGGTACGTTCTTGAAGGAAACACCTGGGCTACGAGTATTAATTATTTCGTCTTTATCTGGTACAAAGATACTGATAAAGGCGGCTATGACAGAATAATCGGTTATAAAAAAATTGTGAGTAAATAAATGTCGGAATTAAAAATTGGTGTTATTGGTACCGGTCATCTCGGAAGACTACATACTAAACTTTTTAAAGATGTTAGAAACTGTAAGTTGATTGGAATTTATGATCAGGATATAGAAAGAGCAAAAGCCTGCGGCAGTGAGTTTAATGTAAATGTTTTTCCTAACCTTGATGAATTGCTTAATTCTGTTGATGCGGTTTCAATAGTTTCAACTACAAGCGCTCATTATGATCTTTGCAGGAAAGCTCTGGAATTTGGTAAGCACGTCTTTGTTGAAAAACCTATAACTGCTACAATTCAAGAAGCTGAAGAAATTGTTAAACTTGCGGATGAAAAAAAACTGAAACTCCAGGTCGGTCATATTGAAAGATTTAACCCGGCCCTTCTTTCACTTGAAAAATATAAACTCAATCCAATGTTTGTACAGACAGACAGGCTTGCGCTGTTTAATCCGCGTGGGACAGATGTTGCAGTAGTTCTTGATCTTATGATTCATGATATTGATATAATTTTAAGTCTTGTTAAAAGTGAAGTAAAGAACATTGCCGCAAGCGGTGTGGCAGTTGTTTCTGAAAATATAGACATTGCCAATGCAAGAATTGAGTTTGAAAACGGTGCAGTTGCCAACGTTACTGCCAGCCGTATTTCCCAGAAGAAAATGAGAAAGATGCGCATGTTCCAGAAAGACACCTATATTTCTTTGGATTTTACAACAGGTTCATCTGAAGTTTATCGACTTGTTCCCCCAAATGAAAATCTGAATGATTCATTTGTTTCATTCGGTGAGATGGGTATAGGCGAAAAAAAGAAGATGCTTATATTTGAACAACTTGAACAAAAAGAAGTAAATGCGCTTCAGTATGAACTTCAGCTTTTTGTTGATGCTGTTTTAAACAATGAAAGACCTGTTGTTTCGGGTTCCGATGGTCTGAAAGCTTTAAAAGTAGCTCAATTGATTATTCAGAAGATTGATGAATCGAGAATTCAGAATTAATTTTTCGCCGAGGTTACTATGAAAAAAAGAATTCCATATATCAGTGCAGTATTAATGCTACTTGTCGCAATTTCCGGTTGCAGTGTTTTTAACGCTATTAAAAATATTTCCCAGCTTAAATTTAAATTGGGCACGGTCGGAAACTTCCAGTTAAACGGAATTAACATTTCCAACAAATCAAAGCTGCAGGATTTTAATGCCGGTGATTTGCTTAAGCTTACTTCAGCGTTTGCAAATAATAAAATGCCGGTTACATTTACTCTTAATGTAGAAGCGTTTAATCCGAATGCATCTACATCTTCAACTGCCCAGGATATTGTTCTTGTTTCATTTCCCTGGCGTCTGCTTATTGATGATGTGGAAACAATAACAGGAAATATTGGCTCACCTGTTACTGTGCCGGTTAGTAAAACTATTATTATTCCTATTGAGGCTCAGCTTGATTTGTTCAGATTCTTTGGCGATAAAGGTTATGATAAAATTATAAACCTTGCGCTTATGCTCGGTGGTTCAAGTGGTTCTGCTACAAATATTAAACTTGTAGCCACACCAACAATTAATAGTGTACTTGGCAGAATGACTTATCCCGGTGAGTTGACAATTATAAGCAAAGAATTCAGGTAATCTGTTCCGGGAAACAAATTGCTGAAAAGAGTTTTAACGATAAGATTAAGAGTAAGTTTATCAGCCGTAGGCTATAGTAAGAGAGTGTAAAACGCTATTGTAAAAAAAATAAATATGAACTAAAGGAAAAATTTTTATGTCCAAATTAAAATTTGCAGTTGGAGTTGATTTAGGTGGAACATCTATTAAGGTTGGTGTTGTATCAAAAGAAGGAAAAATAGAAAAGAAGATTTCAGTTGATACTCTTGCTGATGGCGGACCCGATATTGTTATACATCAGATAAAGAAAGGTATTGACCTTGTGCTTGATAAATATGAAAAACAGGTTGTTGGTATTGGAATAGGCTCGCCCGGTGTTGTTGCTGCAAAAAAAGGAATGGTTGAACATCCGCCGAATTTACCGGGCTGGGAGAAAGTGCCGCTTGGTAAAATAATTGAGAAGGCATATAAGATTGATACCTTTGTCGAGAACGATGCTAATGCTGCGGCAGTCGGAGAATTAATTTTTGGTGCCGGTAAAGGTCTGGAAAATTTTATAATGGTTACTTTAGGTACAGGTGTAGGCAGCGGGTTAATTATCAATGGAAAGTTGTACCGTGGTGAAACAGGTGCAGCCGGAGAACTCGGTCATATTACAATTGATTATAAAGGACCGCAATGCAACTGCGGTAATATTGGTTGTGTTGAAACTTATGTCGGAAATAATTATATGGTCGAGCGCGTCTCAGGTGAATTGGGCAGCCACCCGGAATCTAAAATATTTGAACTGCTTGATAATAATTTAGGGCAGCTATCCCCAAAGATAATTTGCGATGCAGCTAACAGCGGTGACCAATATGCTAAATCAGTTGTGGTTGAAACCGGCAGGTATCTTGGTTATGGACTTGCGTCTGTTGTTAATTTGCTTGATATAAGCAAAATTATTATTGGCGGAGGTGTTGCCGGTTTTGGTAAATTACTCTTTGATTCTATTCAGGATACGATAAAAGAACGAACTTTAAAATCACTTAAAGAAAGAGTGGAAGTTCTACCTGCTAAACTTAAAAATGAAGCGGGAATATTGGGCGCCTCGGCATTGGTTTTTTATCAGTCATAAATAATTTGATAAATCGGAATTCTTTCGGATTGTTCGCTTAGTTTGGTTCATAATAATTGCATACGATTGAATTCATATTCAACTCATAAATAATGAAGAGATACTTTTTATTATATATTCTGATTCTTCAAATTATTGTCTGTGCACAGACGAACGATTCTTCTTTAATAAATAGAGATTCTACCGTTACCTCCGCAGATTCTTTAACTCAGGTTCAGGATTCAACAAAAGGAAAAAAATCCCAGGACATAACTGCAATAATTTATGCTAATGCTGTGGATAGTCTTATCTTTAAAGTGAAAACAAAGAAGATGGAGTTATACGGGCAAAGTGAGTTGAAGTATAAACAAACAGGATTAAAAAGCGCAGATATTAAAATTGATTTTAACACCAACCAGCTTTATGCGGAAGGCACTACTGATTCTTCCGACACTTCTGCGGGAAAAATAATTAACACTCCTGTTATGACGGAAGGAAGCGAAACCTACGAGGGAAGCCGCATAACTTACAACTTCAAGAACCAGCGCGGATTTATTTCACTTGCAAGAACAAAATCCGAAGGCACATCCTACGGCGGTGAAAAAGTAAAAAAACTTGATAAGGTTACTTACTTTGTTAAAGACGGAATTTATTCTACCTGCACAGACAGCATTCCGCATTATAATTTCTACGCTAAGGAAATGAAAGTAATTATTAAGGAGCAGATTATTGCAAAGTGGATTTGGCTTTACTTTGGTGGAGTACCTTTTCCTATTCCACTTCCGTTTGCTGCATTTCCCACTGAGTCCGGCAGGCGTTCCGGTATTATTGCCCCTGCTTACGGGCAGGATGATACAAGAGGCTGGTACTTGTCTCATCTCGGTTACTTTTGGGCTATAAGTGATTATATGGATGTTAACGGGACGATGGATTATTTCTTTAAAGGTGGCTTTAATCTTAACAGCCGGTTCCGTTATGCAAAAAGATATTCTCTTAACGGTACTGTTACTGCCGGTTATTCAAATCTTCATAAAGGTGAAACAGGAGACCCTGAATATACACAAAACAAAAACTGGAATATTTCTGTCGCTCATAATCAAACTATAAATCCTACTACAAGGTTCGATGCTAATTTATCATTCGTATCCGGCAAACAATATTTCACTGATAATTATTATGATTACAACAACGTTCTGCGTCAGAATATTTACTCGCGCGCTAATTTTTCTAAAACGTGGGATGAATCAGGCAACAGTCTTTCTTTAAGCTACCAGAGAAATCAGAACCTTGAAACAGGCGATATTAATGAAACCTTACCAAGTCTTGCATTTTCAATGTACCAGTTTTATCCTTTTAAAAGTAAAGGCAGAACAGATCCAGCAGATCAGAAATGGTATGAGCAACTTGGTTTTTCCTACAGTGGTGATTTTAAAAATGAAAGAATTAAAAAATCAGGCAACCTTTCTGTAAGAGGTGGAATTGAGCATAATATTGGGACAAGTGTCTCTCCTAAGATTGGGTATATTAATGTCTCTCCAAGAATTTCTTATGTTGAAAAATGGTATAACAAGCAAGTAGAAAAACATATTGTTAGAGTACCGGTTCGTGATGACTCAACGGGTGCTGTTACTTATAAAGATTCGCTTGCTACGAATGATGTCCGCAAATTAAGTTCGGTAAGAACATTTAATTTTAGTCTCTCTGCAAGTACAAGATTGTACGGTATTCTTCAACCAAACGCATTTGGAATTGAAGCTTTCCGTCATACAATTACACCAAGTATTTCTTATGGCTACACCCCGGATTTTTCTGAAGATAAATGGGGCTACTACGGAAGTTATGTTAATTCCGCAGGCAGAAAGATTAAATACGATAAATACGAAAGAGAAGTATATGGTGGAGGCGGAGGTGGGGAATCACAGAGTATTAGTTTTTCAGTAGGTAACGTTTTTGAAATTAAGACTATGAAAGATCCTACAGATACAACTTCCGAGCAGAAGAAAATTCAGCTGTTGAACTTAGATGCAAATCTTGGTTATAATTTTGCCGCAGATAGTTTGCGGTTGTCAAATCTTGGGCTCAGCTATCGTACTCAGGTTGCAGATATTTTCAGCTTCAATGGAAGATCAACATATTCATTTTATGATTATGACGGACAAAGACAGATTAATAAATTCAGAATTTCCGAAGGGAAAGGTCTGCTGAAGCTAACGGAATTTGCATTCTCGGCTTCGGCTACTTTATCTGCAGAAAAGTTTAAAGGAAAACAGGAGAAGCAGGCAAATGAAGATTCATTATCTGAAGAGCCAACTGTTTTTGATAAGAACAATGATATGCCCGGACTTTACCAGGAGAGCGAACCGGATTTTGAAATTCCGTGGAGCCTTAGCTTAAATTACAATTATGGCTTGAATAAAATAAGTCACAGCAAATATTCAAACATTTCTTTAAGCGGAGATGTGAACTTAACAAAAACATGGAAACTATCTCTTTCTGCCTATTATGATATTTTTAAGAAAGAACTTCAGGCTCCATCAATAAGCATTTACAAAGATTTACACTGCTGGGAATTAAGCATTAACTGGCAACCGATCGGTATGTACAGAGGTTACAGATTTGAATTGAGAATAAAAGCCTCTCAGCTTCAGGACCTTAAAATTACAAGAAGAAGAGGACAATATTCCGGAAGATACTAAGAATTAGAAATGGCAAATTGTAATTGGTTTAACGTTGATGTGAGGTAATTGAAAATTCAGAATGCTTTGGACAATTTTTTCAGATGAATTTTAAATAAGGTGAACTCGTTTTACATTAGCCTTTGGTGATTCATTTTTTTTAGAAGAAGAATTTCAATGTTAACATATCTCATAGATGGAAATAATTTAATCGGGAAGATTAAACAGTTAAGGGAACTGCAAAAGAAAGATAAGCAGGGAGTAAGAGAAAAATTAGCGCTTCGTTTAGATACTTATTTCAGCAATAAAAATCAAAAAGTGATTTTATTTTTTGACGGTTTCAAAGCGGAGGCGATTCATGCCGGTAAAATTAAAATTGTTTATTCGGAAAATAAAAGCGCCGATGAAGAACTGAAGAATCAAATCGAAATCACAAAAAATAAGAGAACAATTACTCTTGTTACATCAGATTCTAACCTTGCTCAGTTTGGAAAAGTTTGCGGTTGTACTGTAATCGGTTCGGATAAATTTGCCATGGAGTTATTCGGTAAGCAAAAGGATTTGGATGAGGATGAGCTTGCAAAATCCATAAGCCAGCAGGAAATTAAAAATTTGTTCGGTGTTTAATCTTTAAGGGAAGAAAAGATGAAATACTTCTTACATATCTCATTAATAATGATTTCACTTTCGTTAATAACAAAAACTGAAACAAGAGGGCAGGAAAAAATGAACAGTGAACAACTTAAAAAACTTGTACTAACTGAAATAAGCACTATCAAAGGCGATGTGGCTGTTGCATTCCTAAACCTGAATGATACTTCCGATTCACTATTAATAAATGAGAATGAAAATTTTCATGCTGCGAGTACTATGAAAACTCCTGTGATGATTGAAGTATATAAACAGGATGCATCCGGTAAATTTAAATTAAGCGATTCCATTACTGTTCATAATGAGTTTACAAGCATTGTGGACGGAAGTATATTCAAGCTTGATATTTCACGTGACAGCGGTGATGAAATGTATGCGAATATTGGAAAGCAGCTTACGATTAAAGAATTAGTTTACGATATGATAACAGTGAGTGGAAACTTATCTACAAACATTCTGATGGAAATTGTTAAAGCTGAAAATGTAACGAAATCAATGAGAGAGCTTGGTGCACAGAAAATAAATGTTCTGCGCGGTGTTGAAGATATTAAAGCTTATGAAAAAGGATTATCCAACACTACAACAGCAAAAGATTTAATGATAATCTTTGAGAACATTGCCAACTATAAAATCGTGAGTGAAGATGTCTGCCGTCAGATGATTGATATCCTGCTTGCTCAGAAATTTAATAATATTATCCCGGCCAATTTACCAAAGGATGTCGTTGTTGCGCATAAGACCGGTTCTATTGACGGCATTCAGCATGATTCTGGAATTGTCTATCTGCCGGGCGGTAAAAAATATGTCCTTGTTCTGCTCTCAAAAAATCTTGAAAGTAATGTTAAAGCCATACCGGTTCTTGCTAACATTTCCAAATTGTTTTACGATTATATAATTGAAAAAAACTAATTCTTCGCTTAAGGGAGTTTAAATGAAAAAAAGCCTACTGCTTCTGGTTTTATTCTCAGGTTTATTCTTTGCACAGGAATATCATTCTGTTCATCAAATGCATAGTAAACAATTCAGGGATGAATTAAATAAATCTGTCCCTGTAAATAACAGTAATGAGCAAATCATTCCGTTAAATCTTAAAAAGGCAAACCAGCTAAACAAAGCAGTGTTCGGCTTTCTGCCGGATTGGGAGTATTCTACAGCAAAAAGTTATTTGCAATATGAATTGTTAACTCATATTGCCGCATTCGATTTCCAGGCAAGCAGTACCGGTTCTATCAGTAATCCTTCTTACTGGCCGTGGACAGATGTAATAAATGCAGCTCATACAAAGGGCGTTAAAGTGATTATGGCAATAACAAATTTCGATAAAGATGATATAAGGACAATTCTTACTAATACAACAGTTAAAAATACTTTCTTCGCAAATATTGTTACTAAGATAACAACTTATAATCTTGACGGAGTGAACATTGATTTTGAAGGTCCGTACACAGCAGACCGCGGAAGTTTGATGAATGGTTTTATGGCTGATCTTACAAATTATATCCATACAAATCTTCCGGGCAAGGAAGTTTCTTTTGATGGACCGGTAGTAAACTGGAGCGGCTGGGATTTTACCGGGTTGGCAAATTCCTGCGATTATATTTTTATTATGGGTTATGATTTTTATGGAAGCTGGAGCACCGAATCTGGTCCAAGCTCGCCTTTATCCGGCGGTACTTATAATGTGGGTAACTCTTTAACAAGCACAAGCTGGGGATATGCAAGTGTTGTCGCATCAAATCCGCAGAAATTAATTTTAGGAATTCCGTATTACGGAAACCACTGGATAACCCAAACAAATGCTGCTAACTCTACAGTAATTGATTACGTTAGCTCTACAAGATTTAAAGATGATTATACAAGAGCTCAGACTTACGGCAGAATCTGGCAGAGTAATTACCAGGTGCCTTGGTACAGGTACCAGGAGGGTAGTACGTGGCACCAGGTATGGTATGATGATGACGAAAGTCTTGGATTAAAATATGACCTTGCAATAAATAAAAATCTTTATGGCGTTGGTATGTGGGCTTTGGGATATGACAAGGGCCGTTCCGAATTATGGAATTTACTAAGGCAGAAATTCTTTGTGAATGTCCCGGTTGAATTGCTTTCATTCAGTGTCAGTCAGTCATTTTCAAAAGTAAATATTGAATGGCTGACTGCAAGCGAAACAAATAATTTTGGCTTTGAAATTCAGAGAGCATTACTTGCTGAAGATGATGAACTATCAACAGTACAGTTTTCAACAATAAAGTTTGTTAAAGGCGCCGGTACAACAACCGAACAATGTAATTATTCATTTAAAGACGATATAAGTAATATAAGCAGTGGAAGAGTTGCATATCGCATTAAGCAGATTGATACCGACGGCAGTTACAAAATCTTTGATGCAAAGATTTTTAATGTTGCACCTGTAAGCTTTTCACTTTCTCAAAACTATCCGAATCCTTTTAACCCGGAAACAAGAATCGATTTCCAGTTACCGGTGGATGGTAATGTTACTCTTACCATATATAATTTATTAGGAAGAGAAATCTCTACAGTTATAAATGAAGCTCGTCCTGCTGGATTTTATTCTGTTAAAGTTGATGCGGGAAACCTGTCTTCCGGAATTTACTTCTATACCTTAAAAACAAACAGATATAGCGAAACAAGAAAGATGGTTGTTGCAAAATAGTCCTTGTAAAAAGTAGATGTTAAACAAAATAATTGCAGTATGTGTGTTCTTGATTTCAAATTGCTTTACGGTTTATCCAGATAGCTTTTATGACGATAATATTTGTGGATGTAATAATCTTTCCAACGCTGAAAAGGTAGAGGAGGTTAAAACCAGTAATACTGACTCAACTGAAACAATTCGGAAAAATCCATTCAAGGATAGGCTTAGCATATTTGTAAAATGGGGAGTAAAACTGGGTGACTATCATAAATACCAGGTACGACACAGCAATTACTTTGGAATTCAGTTTAACCATATGATGGACAAAAATTGGGGCTTGCAGCTCGAAATAGATTATTGGGAAGCTGATTATAAGCTTGATAATATAGACGGAGAAGTAACTTCACTAAGTTATATTTTATCATTGTATTTTAACCTTTCCGGTGATAAGTTTTTTACACGTGCTTCGGTTGGATTTGGTTCTAATTGTCTGAATTTTAAATCATTGTTTGGTGATGAGTCAGAAGGTCTTGCCTCCCTGAACTTTGGATTTAACCTTGGATATAAATTATCAAAAAGAACAAATCTGATATTATTTTTTAAACAACAGATTGCCAGTAAAATAACCTTGGATGGGTCAAACTCCTTTTATATTACTCCTACCTTCATTGGTTTAGGATTTGGCTATAGATTCTAATCATTCATTTGCCTTTTACCTGATATAGCTTGATGAAAATTTTAATACTTCTCAATTTTTCTTTTGAACTACCGTTATTTGTTAAATCAATTAATTATCAAAATAAATTCAAATGAATTTATTATTCAATTATGAAACTCTTTCCGAACAAATATTTGTTTAATATTTAAATGATATAAGTTTTGTTTTGCGAATAAGTTAAGCAGCCAAAATATTTTAATAAGAAAGTAAGGTTTAACAATTCAAAAATATAAAATGAAGAAACCCAGAGTTGTAATTATCGGTGGCGGCTTCGGCGGACTTACCGCAACAAAAGCGCTTAAAAATGCTGACGTGGAAATAATTTTAATTGATAAAACAAACCACCATCTCTTTCAGCCTTTATTATACCAGGTTGCTACTGCAGCATTATCTCCCGGAGATATTGCATTGCCACTCAGAGAAATTCTTAGATTACAAAACAACGTTAAAGTAATTCTTGGTGAAATAACAGCGATAGACAGGTTTAATAAAAAAGTAATTCTTGAAGATGAAGAAATAAAGTTTGATTACCTTGTGGTAGCTACAGGTTCACGCCACTTTTATTTTGGCAAGAATGATTGGGAAGAAAATGCTCCCGGACTTAAAACTGTTTCTGATGCTCTTAGGATACGTGAAAGAATCTTAAACTCATTTGAGATTGCTGAAAGAATTTTATTCGAAGCTTCTCTTAACAGTCATAATGCCGATGTAAAAAAATATCTTACTTTTGTTCTTGTGGGTGCTGGTCCAACCGGAGTTGAACTTGCCGGTGCAATTGCAGAGATATCAAGGAAAACAATGTTGAAGGATTTCCGATTTATAAAACCTGAAAGGACAAGTGTAATTTTGGTTGAAGGTCTGGACAGGGTTTTACCGATGTATGATCGGGACTTAAGTGAGAAAGCCAAAGAATCATTGGAAAGAATTGGCGTAACGGTTTTATTAAATACGCAGGTAACAGCCGTAACCAAAAACGGCGTTTATCTTGGCGATGATTTTATTGAAACTAATAATGTTATCTGGGCTGCGGGTAATACAGCTTTGTCATTACAGAAAACTTTGGAGACAGAATTAGATCGTGCTGGACGCGTAGTAGTTAACAAGGATTTGAGTATTAAAGAGAATCCTAAAATATTTGTAATAGGTGATGCTGCTCTTTCTCTTGATGAAAAAGGAAAACCATTACCGGGAGTATGCCCGGTTGCAATTCAACAGGGTAAATACGTTGCTAATACAATCAACAGGGATATTAAAGGAAAGCCCAGGGTAGACTTCAGATATTTTGATAAAGGAAGCATGGCTACAATCGGAAGGGCAAAAGGGATTGCAGAAATAGCAGGACTGAAATTATCCGGTTATATCGCATTGCTTGCATGGTCTTTTATTCATATTCTTTACCTTATTGGATTCCGTAACCGCTACAGAGTAATGATTGAATGGATATGGATTTATTTTACAAGAAGAAACGGAATAAGGCTGATTACAAACAAGACTGAAGGCATCTTAAGTGAAGAACAAAAACTAAAAGTGTGATTCTCTATTCTTATCGAGTGCGATAATGACTGGCTGGTTATCTTTTGCCATTCAATTGTAATACAATAGTGTAAGAGCATGCTAAGGCAAAGGCTGAGTTTGAGATGCGCTGTTCGTAATTCAACATTTCTTACTTGCCTGCAGCATGCAGTTTCAATATTCAATATTGAAGTATCAACTTGCATTCTTGCAATCTTGCATTCTTGCTGCCATGCATTCTTCCAACCTTACGTCTTTGCGTCAATCAATTCACTTGCTGCCTTGATTGTAATTCAATGGCAATTCAATTGTCATATTCTGAAACCTGACATTTAATCATCCAAATTATCCGGAATTCCATAGATATTTACAGGCAACCAGCTGGTCATTCAAACACTCTCTTTTCTGATATTCCATTTTTCAAATCTTTCTATTATTCCATCTTTTCAAACACCTGTGTATAAATTAAAATACAATATACAAGTTGAAATCATTCATTTTTAAGCTGAAAGTAAAGTAATATGCTGGCACTATGATTGTAATAATACTATTGAAATTGAAAACAGACTAAATGAGGTGTGAAATGAAAAAGATATTTTTAACATTACTTTTATTATCGGCTGCAATACTTTATTACGGCTGCGATATACATGATTTTGACGAGTTTGACGATGAACCGCCATCACCGCCAACAAACATTTATACTGTTACCGGCGATAACCGCGTTGATATTATGTGGGATGAAAATCCTGAACGAGATGTTGCCGGTTATAATGTTTATTTCAGTTGGGATGACTACAAATATGAACTCTTAGGCTCAACTGAAAATAATTACTACATAGATTATGGAGCTGAAAACGGTGAAACTTATTATTATGCGGTTACAGCTTATGACTATAATGGTAATGAAAGTGACTTGAGTGAAGATTTAATTTATGATACTCCAAGACCTGAGGGCTTTAACCAGACTATATTTAATTATCTTGAATTTCCGGATAACTCGGGTTACGATTTTTCACATTATAGCGTTATTGCTTATGATAGCTTAGATACGGATTTCTTCTTTGAAAATTATAATGGTACCTTCTATCTGGACGTATGGAGAGATTCTGATATTCAGGATATGGGACAGACAAAAGATATATATGATATTTCATATGCTCCTACATCCGGCTGGTCAAGTACTAAAGATGCAATCGCAATTGTAGGTCATACTTATGTAATCTGGACGTGGGATAATCACTATGCTAAGATTAGAATAAAGAATATTACAAGTGAAAGAGTTGTTTTTGACTGGGCTTACCAGACAGTGGAAGGTAATGATGAACTTAAAGCCAACAGAAGACCAGATAAAAGAGAACCGCTTAGCAAAGAAGAATTTAAGACAAGAGTCGGTAAACGCTCGTAAGAAAATTGTAACTCAATATTTTGGTTAAAAACAAGGGAAAGCATACTTTATTAGTATGCTTTTTCTATATTTGTAAGTGATTTTGATGAAGTTAAAGAAATGATGAAACATTTGTTATATAAACTTAAATTTTTGCCGGTCCTCTTTATTTGTCTTTCACTTTATTTAAGTGGGCAGGATAAAGGAGACAATCTTCATCACCAAAAGGTTGACGGGGAAACTCCGAAAGCAATCTTTACAAAGATTGAAGAAGGTTTTAACACCGGTGATGTTGAAAAGTTTGCAAAGTTTTTCAGTTCTCAAACATATGCCAGCTTAAAGGATGGGGTTTCCGGGTATTACAGCCCAAACCAGTTTTTCTTTATACTTCAAAACTATTTCAGCGTTTATAAACCTATAAATTTCCGTTTCGTTACATCTGATGATAAATCTGATAATCCGTATGCCGCCGGTTATTTTAAATACGAGGTTAAAGGAGTAAGAAAAAGTTCTCAGGTTTATATCTCTCTGAAGGTTATTGGTAACAGTTGGAAAATTTCTCACATCTCAATTAATTAAGAATGTTCGGCAAATATTTTAAATCCAGAAAAAAAATATATTTCTCCGGATTCCTGCTATTATTGCTTTCAATAATTGTACTTGCCATAGTTGCGCCTATTCTGCAGGAACATAAAAAGAATAACTGGGAAAACGAGTTAAAGAAAAATATTGCCGAAATTGAAAATGGCGTTCTTACAAAGTTAGATAAACAACAAAAAGATTTGCTCCTTGTTGCTGCAAGAATTAAAAACCAGGTCAGAAAATCTCTTGGCAATAATGATGAGCAGGGCAATGTACTTAAACTGCTTGCCGCAAATAATAATAAGGATTATTTAGCCGAGGTAATCAACAAGAATGAAAAGTTAATCGGCTGGACAAACAAAGTACCAATTCCGCAGGAAGATTTTTTCCCGCTTAACTTCAGATTAGGTGAAGCATTTTTCTACCGCTCAAGTCTTGTTACCTATTTAACTGTAATTGATACACTGAGTGCCGGCAATTCATTTTATCTTGCTGTCGGTGTTCCTATTGAGAAACATTTTGAAATTGATAATGAGTACTCAAGGAATATTTCCTTAACAAAAGATCTTACGCAGAAATATCTTACTGAGGTTGAATTTAATTATTCGCCGTTTGCAAAAAAGACGCGCGACGGAAGAAAGTTTTCAATTGAGATACTTAACAATAAAGAAAAGAAAATAGGAGTTATTACTTTAAGCAAACCTTCGTTGGATTCCCGTCTGTTAGCTCTGAATGAAGAGATAAGCAAAGTCCAATCGGTTTTAGCTTTTGCAGCATTATTTTTTTTGATGCTTGGATTTTATTCCGATATAAAGAGAATAAAAAGAAAATGGCTTCAGTTTGTTTTCTATACAGTTCTTCTGGCGGGTTTAAGATATGCAATGTTCTGGCTGGATATTCCTTCGGTGCTTATAGAAAGTCCAGTTACAGATGCATCGTTTTTTGCATCCACGTTTGGAATGGGTATTGTAAAATCTCCTATTGAATTATTAATAACAGTAATCTTTCTTTTAGTCTTTTCGTTCAGCTTTTTTAAAATTACTTTTTCAAGTCTTACCGTCAGGCAGCATAATGTTCAGGCAGATAAAAAGAAATTTGCATTACTTTTTATAATCTTAATCCCTTTGCTTTTAATTATGCTTCGCGGATTGGGCGCTGCAATCAAAAGTGTCATATTCGATTCATCCTTGAGATATTTTAAAGAACCGGGACTGCTTCCGAATCTGCCGATAGGATTAATGGAATTAAATGTTTTGCTTTTAGGATTTTCCTGTGTAATTGTATCTATCGCTTTTATACTTATCATCGTAGAATATTTCCCGATAAAGAAACCGGAAGGAAGAACAATCGTCGGAATATTTTTTATTCTTTTCATATTGCTGCAGTTGCTTGGCTGGCTTTACGATCTTATGCAGGCAGATCCACAGGGAAATGATTTAATCCGTATCATTTACCTTACTTTAATAATTGCTCTATCATTCAAAATTTATTTTCAGAGAGTTGATAACACTTACAACTATGCTTATGTGGTTTTAACTGCTTCAATTGTTACAATCGGTTTAATGAATTATTACAATTCAAAACTTGAGAATGAATCCTTAAAAACCACCGCCTATGAATTAACAAGAACAAGCAGTACCTGGCTTGAATTTCTTGTCACTCAATCTTTGATGAATGCCGAGAACATCGATGAAACTTACAGGGCGCTTAAGGACAGGTTAACTAACTATGAATCAGCTGCATTTATAATTTGGAGCGGCAGCCAGCTTCAGAAAGAAAAACTTAATTCTTCTGTTGCTCTGTTGGACAGGCAAAAAAATCTGCTTGGTAGTTTTGGAATCGAACTGGACGAGAAATACAGGGTTAACCCGCGAATTCTTCAAACCGAAATTGAAGGATTAAAAATATTCGATAATTATTATCCTGCTCAGCTTGAAGGAAAGATAACTTCGGGAGTAATTCCTATAAGAGACAGCGATGTTCTGCTTGGCTATGTTGTTGTATCAATCCTGTATGATGAAACCAATTACGGCAGGATTGACTACCCGGGATTCATCTCGCCGGAATTTAATATGCTCAACTCCACCGTTGATTTTGAAACGCTTAAGATTTTTGAATACCGGAACAATAAACTTGAAAATGTTTACGGAGACATAACCCCGTCATTTGAAATAACAAAGAAAATTATTTCTGCCCGGTTTGTTAATAATGAAGCATGGATTAGCCTGAACCACAGCGGAGATGATTACTCTGCGTATGTGTTGAAGTTTGCAGAAAAAGATGATAACCGAATTCTTGCCGTAGCATTAAAGGAGAAAAAATTTTCATGGAGTTTATATAATTTTCTTAAAGTATTCTTTGTCCATATCCTCTTTCTTACTGTCTATTTAATAATTGGATTTGCAATTCAGTTATACCGTGCAAAAATTATTAAACTTACTTTCAGGATACAATTACTGACTGCCTTTTTGTTTATCTCGTTATTCCCATTAATCTTCCTTGCAGTTTATAACAGGAGTCTTACCGACCAGAAAAACATTGAAGCAACAAAAAATACTTTGAAGGAAAAGACAATAAATCTTGAAAAGTATTTCAAGAATAACCTGAACAAGAATGAAAACCAGCAGCAGTTGTTCCGAAATGCAACCGATCAGCTTGATATTAATTTTACAATTTATAAGAACGAGAAACTTTATTTCAGTTCCAGGCAGGAATTTAATTTATCCGGTTTGTTACCGGACATTATTAATCCGAATGTGTATTCCAAATTTGAAAGTCTTGGATTTACAGAAGAACTTGAGGAAGATTCATTTGAGGATTATAAGTTCAATAGTTTCTATAAAAAAATTACTGTAGGCAGCTATGATTACATAATCCAGGTGGCCGATGTATTTAACAAAGTTTCGCTTCCGATTACAGGTGAAGAGTTTGATGTTTTCTTATTCGGAAGTTATTCAATTGCAATTATTCTTATAATAATATTAAGCGCTTTTCTTGCAAACAGAATTTCTTCTCCTATAAGGAAATTAACAAGGGCAACTGAATCGGTTGCCGAAGGCGACCTGAGCATTGAAGTGGAGGAATTCCAGAAAGGGGAAGTTGGTGATCTTGTTAAAGGATTTAACCTGATGATTCAGCAGCTTAAAAAGAGCCAGACAGAATTAGCTGAACTTGAAAGAGAAAATGCCTGGAAGGAAATGGCAAGACAGGTTGCTCATGAAATTAAAAACCCCTTAACCCCAATGAAACTTGCTGTTCAGCAGCTTGTAATTGCTTACAAAGATCGCTCGGTTAAATTCGATTCTATATTTGATAAAGTATCAAATACAATAATTAACCAGATTGATACTTTAAGTAACATCGCCTCGGAGTTTAGCAGTTTTACTCGCATGCCCAAACCGAAACTGGAAGTAATTAATCTTATCAGTTCAATTGAAGAAGTAAGAAATTTATTTATTGATGAGAAAGTAAAAATAGAACTCGATTCCGTTAATAATGAAATAACAGTTGAAGCCGATAAAGATCACTTAAAAAGAACATTCATAAATCTTATCCGCAATTCAATTCAGGCAAAAGCAACCGCAGTCAACCTAAAAGTTGAATCTGAAGGTAAAGAAGTAAGCATCAGAATAATAGATAACGGGAAAGGAATTCCGGAAGAATTTATTTCAAGAATTTTTGAACCGAATTTTACAACAAAGGAAAAGGGAATGGGTATAGGTTTGAAACTTGCGAAGAAATTTCTTGAGTCTATCAATGCAGGCATCAGGGTTGAATATTCAAATGAGAAGGGAACATGTATCCTGGTAACAATGCACAGGTTGGTTTAATAATTTTCCCGGTGAATAAATTATGAACCGCATTACACCTTATCAATCAGCTGCATTAAAATATAATGAGCATATCTCATTAACCGCGAATGCCGGCTCGGGAAAAACGTTTGTACTTTCAAGACGATTTGTTGAGATAGCAGTAAATGAAAATTTATCCTTAAGGAATCTTGTTGCAATTACATTTACGGAGAAAGCGGCATCTGAGCTTTTCAAAAAAATATCTGATGAAGTAGAACGACGCCTTGATATAAGTTCAAACGCCGATGAAAAGGAAAAACTTGAAAGAATAAGACGTCAGCTTGTTTCTGCAAACATCTCTACAATTCATGCTTTTTGCATTAATATATTAAAAGAGTTTCCTTCTGAAGCTAAGATAGACGCTAACTTTGTACCGATTGACAAAGCATATTCGGATGAACTGATTCAGCTATCGGTTGAAGAGATTATTAGTGCATCATTAAAGCAACCCGGGTTTGAAAGCGAAATAAAATATCTGATAAGACTCTTTGGCTCAAAGAATTTACTAGCCGCAGAACTTATTAACCTTGTTGATAAGAGAAAAAATATTCTTGCACTTGCAGATAAATTATATTCAAAGAATGAAGAAGAAATCGCCGGCTACTTCCGAACCATATACATAGAAACCTCAAAAGCACTTTTCGATGAAAAAATAAAACAGCTCATTCTTTTTACTGAAGAGATAAACATTGCAGTATTATCAAAAGATGCCGGCAACAAAATTGCGCTTGAGATTAACAGCATCATTCTTAAGCTGAAACAACAAAATGATTTTAATGCCTCATTAGCTTTAATACATACCTTAGTAGGATTATTGTTAACAAAGAGCGGAACCGTTCTTCAGAAAGGTTATCTTGGTAAAAACAAAGATACTTTTACAAGTCAGATTTCTTTTATTGAAGAAACAATGAATGACCTGGCAGACTTTTCAGTTATGCAGGATGATAATAAACTTGAATTGGACCTGGCAAGGTTTGGTAAAGTTCTGATAAGCGTTTTTAAAAGAATTCTTGAAAGATATGAAGATAAGAAACACTTAAATGGTTACCTGGATTTTGAAGATATACTTATCAAAACTAAAATGCTTTTAAGCAGTAGTGAAATTGGCGACAAGCTTTTTGAAAATTACAAGTACATAATGGTTGATGAATACCAGGATACAAATGAAATCCAATTCGATATTATAATGCCGATATTGGATTACCTTTCGAGAGGAAATCTTTTTATTGTGGGAGATGAGAAACAGAGCATCTATATGTTTAGGGATGCTGAACTTGAAGTCTTTAACCGCACAAAGGAATTAATTTCCGAAGATGCTTCTCCGGAAAAATTACTGATGCTTCCGCATAGTTTCAGAATGTCTCCGGATATTTGTCTATTTACAAACATTGTATTCTCTAAATTATTTGAGAATCCGAACAGATATTTTAATGATGTTGAGTATAACGAACTTGTTTGTTCAAGAGATGATAATGTTGAAGGAAATATTGAGTTCATAATTTCAGATGCTGACTCTTCCGAGGATTCCGAGGCTGTTCTTGTAGCCAAAAGAATTAAGCAATTGGTAACAGGAGTTGATCCCACAAAATATAAATATGATGATTTTACAATCCTGTGCAGGAAAAGAAAATCCTTTGATGAAATTGAAGATGCGTTTACACTATTAAACATTCCTTACACAATAGTAGGAGGGAAAGGATTTTACCAGCAGCAGGTTATTTATGATATTTACAACTACCTGAATTTCTTAATCAATGTTAAAAATGATGCTGCACTTGTTGGAGTGCTTCGTTCACCTTTCTTCACAATATCCGATGCGGAGATATTCGAAATATCACTTGAAGAAGGAGAAAATTACTGGGATAAGTTTATAAATTATTCCAAAAGTAAAAATAGGTTAACCCAGGTTTTAAAGATTCTTAATGAAAATATAGAACTGGCCTGGAATATTGATATTCCTATTCTAGTTAAGAAAATTATTGAAGATACCGGTTACCTTGCTGTTATTGCAGCCGGGCCAAGGGGCAAACATGAAATTGCAAGCATCGAGAAACTTGTAAGAATTTCTAATAGCTTTTTTAACCAGGGATTGAAAAGCCTGTATGACTTTGTGAAGTTTCTTGAAGATGCAACTTCAAACAGGGTTGATGAAGGTGAACCGGGAATTTCATTACTAGACGATTCGGTAAAGCTGATGACTTTGCACCAGTCGAAAGGACTGGAATTTAAAGCTGTTGTACTTTACAATTCACAGGAGCATTCGGCAGTATCCACCGTTAAAGCAAAAACTATTCAGGCTGATAAAGATTATGGTTTGTTAACTTCGCTGCCTGCGGATTCTTATTTCAGCCGGTATCAAAATGCTCCGGTTGTTTCTTTATATAATTATATCACACGGAAAAAGAACAATGCGGAAACAAAGCGGCAATTGTATGTTGGAATAACAAGAGCAAAAGATTTACTTATTGTCTCTGGCAGCAAAAAAAATTCTGACTTCCATAAGGATTCTTACCTTGGTTTACTTGCAGCAGGTTTGGAAAATGAGTTGGATCAGGAAATTAATCTTGCTGGTGAGCTGCAGTTTCTGAAATATGAAAAAGATCAATTTCAATCTACCCGGAAGAGTATCAGGCTGACTATTCCTGTTATTAATCAAATTGAATTTTCTGATAATCCTGAACTAAAAGAAAATGAAAAGGAAATCGTTCAGCTAAAAGATAAAACTGCGGGTATTTCAGATGTTCAGGAAGAAGAAATAATTTCCGCCACTAAGGTTGCGGTCTACAATCAATGCCCGGTTAAATATTATCTTACCTACGAACTTGGCTATCTTGATATTTATGTGAATTACAAGAGAAGTCTGAAAGATTTTGACTTTTATAATTCCGAAGAAAAAGAACACAGAATCATGGCAGATATAAAGGGGAAAATAGTTCATACTGTTCTTGAGAAGGAAAGTAATTCTGAAGATCAGGGAATATTAGTTGATTCGCTTTTGTCAAATGAAAAAGAGCTACAGTTTCAAAGTGCGGAAGCAGTTGAAAAATTAAAGCAGAATATTCTTGAAACTGCCGGAACGTATTACTCATCAGTTAACTATAAAACTTTAAAACGATTTACGAATTATTTTAATGAATATAAAATATATGCTAAGGAGAAAGATTATTTCCTGTATGGAATAATTGATAAACTTGTTATTGAAAATGATTCTGCGCTGATAGTTGATTACAAAACAGACAATATTGCCAAAGATGAAATTCCCGAAAGATTTGAACAGTATAAGACTCAGCTCTTATTTTATGCTTACCTGGTTGGCAGAAGTATTCCAAAAATTAATAAGTTCATCCTGCAAATTATTTTCCTTTCATATCCGGATGATGTTTTCAAAATAGAGTTGAAAAGGGAAGAATTGATTCAAATAAAAAATCTTATAAAAGAATTTGTTTCTAAAACACGAAATGTTGAATACGTTAAAAATCTTAGTCACTGTTCTAAGTGTGTTTATTCAAAAAATGATGGGACATGCGTGAAGACTTGATTTATGGCAGATGCAGATAACAATATCGTTCAGAAAATTTATACGCAGAAAGCTGATGTACCAATTGAATTTTATCCGGCATCGTTGCTTAAGCGGTGCCTGGCATATTTTATTGACCTGGTAATTTATCTTGTTACGGCAATTTATCTGTACAATTTGATCCTTGATGTTAATCTTTACACCTTTTTTACGGACAAGAATATATTTATCTGGATTGTAAGTTCTGTAATAATATTTTATCAGTCTTACTTTTTTATTTCGGAATATTTTTGGAAAGGAAAAACTATTGGCAAATTCCTGATGAACGTACAGGTGGTTACAAAATCCGGAGCAGCTTTAAATTTCAGCGCTTCATTTGTAAGGAATTTTTCCCGGATTATAAATTTTTTGCCGCCGCTTTTTTTTATTCCTGATTTAGTCTGTATATTTATCAGTAAAGATCATAGAAGTATTGGTGATTTCATTGCGGGGTGTGTCGTAATCAATGCAAAAAAACATTCTGAAAAATTGAATTAATGTTCCCTTGCAAAAAAAGAAAAATTCAATTAAACTTGAACCAGATACAAAATAATTAAAGCGAAAACACTTGGAGAAATGAATGGAGCAAAAGGTAATTCAGATACGCGAAATGGAACCTATCGAAAAAGAATTGAACGAAGCCAAAGTTGGAGTACTTGCATTTTCTGACGAAAAACAGAATATCCGTCAGGTTGTTGCTCCTTTTGTTTATGTTGATAAAAATATTTTCTTTGATGAAAATCTTGATGAGAATTTTCAGTTTGCCCTTATCGGGGATTCTGTTAGTTTTTCTGTTTACAGGGAAGTTAAAATTTCCGGCAAGGATAAAAGTGATTTGGTACCGGTATTAAAACTTGTTCACATAAAATGTGTAGGACTTTTTAAGAAAGCAGAAGAATCAAAAGTAATTGAAGAAGTCAGCAAAACTTTTCATAGTAAATACAACCCGGTTGGCAAAGAAGATAAAAACAAACCGGCCAAATTTCTGTTTATTGATACGGAAGAAATTCAGGCTTCAGAGATAGTAAATGGGTAGAGCGAATAGATACTTATTCTTATTACTGATTCCATTAGGTTATATAATCAGTTGTTCATCTGCAAAAGTGCACTACGAATATCCGCCGGATTGGAAATCTGATTCCGCTCGTAATGCTACAATAACAAAATACTCGGAATTTTTACGAGGCAAAAAAATATTTTTAGATCCGGGGCATGGCGGCGAAGACAGGCACAACAAGGGGAACTTTGAACTTGTAGTTGAAGCCGATATTAACCTGAAAGTTGGTTTATACTTAAGAGAATATCTTACTCAGGCTGGCGCAGAAGTTATAATGAGCAGGGATAAGGATGCGACTGTTCCGTTAAAATTACGCTCCGAACTTGCTAATACTTCCGGAGCAGATGTTTTTATAAGTATTCATCATAACGCACCCGGAAAAAAGGAAGATGATTATACCAACTACACATCAACTTATTACCATGCGCTGGAAACAGATTTTGAGCATGAGCCAAGCAACAGGGATATTGCACGTTATATTCAAAGAGATCTGGCTTATGTAATGGATAATCCCGGTGGGCTTGGTTCATTTGACGGGACTTATTCAGATTATAATATTTATCCCAAGGCAGGTTTTTCAGTATTAAGGCTTACTACTATTCCTGCCGTACTTGTTGAAGGAAGTTTCTTTACAAATAAATACGAAGAGCAGCGTCTTTCACTTGATGAATTTAATAAAATACAGGCATGGGGAATTTTCAGGGGATTAGCAAAATACTACAAGGCAGGTTACCCGGAAATTACTCCGCTTTATGATGAATCAATTTCATTTATAAAAGATAAAGCAGTACTTGAGTATTCTCTAAAGGATAAAGCAGGAATTAATAAAAAGTCTATTTCTGTTTATATTGATTCGGTTGACAACGACTTCCATTTTAACCCGGTTACTTCAACTTTAACGTTGGATTTGACCAAATTAAAACCAGGTGAATATTCTGTAAGAATAATCTGTGCAAATATAAGTGGAAATCATTCGCTTCCGTTTTTCAGAAAAGTGCGGATCATATGATAACTTCAACTGATTCATTGTAAGCTGAACAAAACCTAAATGGTTTTTTATTACACATTTCAACTGATGACTACGCCATTTTCAATTCGCATTAATCAATTAGTATACTATAAAAAACGCCAAAATCTGCGATAATAGAAGTATCTAAATAAATATGATGGAATACCCTGAATTTTGATTCCGGTAAATTTTGAATGTTATAAAATAACGTATGAAGTTAAGAATATGTTTACTTATCAGTTTGGTTGTAATATGTAATGCAGCTTATTCCCAAATTGAAATAGATGATCTGGATTCTCTCCTTAATGTTAAATTAACTACTGCGTCCAAGTATTGGCAATCCACAAGTGAAGTTCCTGCCACAACAACGATTGTTACTGCAAAGGAAATTCAGGCTTATGGTTTTAGTTCGCTCGCGGAGATGCTAAGGACTGTTAGTGGTTTTTATGTAAGTGATGAAAGGAATTACAGCTATACTGGTGTACAGAGTTTTAGCCGACCGACGGATTATATGAACCGCGTTTTACTTTTAGTAAATGGTCATTCAATAAACGATAATATTTATGGCGGCGCATTTATTAATGGTGATTTGGCTTTAAATATGAATTCCATTGAACGAGTGGAAATTGTTCGCGGTCCGGGTTCGGTCTTGTACGGTACTAGCGCCATGTTGGCAATTGTTAATGTGATAACTAAAAAATTTAACTTAGTGGAACAGTTTAATGCTACACTTGAAGCAGGCAGTTATAACAAATACCAGGCTAAATTTTATTTATCAGAGGAATTGTTTAATGGATTTAATTTTTTTCTTTCCGGAAATATTGCGAATATAAAAGGTGAATCGACATTCATAGAATGGCAGGATAATGATTCAGTCCTTCATAGTGAATCTCATAGTTTTAACTGGGAAAAGAATAACAGTTTATTTTTATCACTTAACTACAACTACTTTACTTTAAACAGCTTCTACTCGAAAAGAAAAAAAGATATTCCTATGACTGCACGTGGACCTCAAATAAATTCTAACGGTTATACAGGAGATGAGATTAATTTTACTGAAATCAAATTTGATAAAGATCTATCATCTGACTTGAAAATTTTATTACGCGGTTACTACGATTATAATTATTATAAAAGGGAATGGGAGGATAACCTTTTTCATTTTGATGAGAGTGAAGGATTTACTTACGGTTTCGAAACTCAGTTCCTCTGGGATATTTTTGAGAATCACAGGCTTACCTTTGGTGGAGAATATAAAAATAATTCCAAAGTTTATTACCATAACGGTGACATGACCACAACTTTTTTCTCAGGTAATTTTCCTTATAATGTTTTCGGGTTTTATCTGCAGGATGAATATCAAGCATATAAAAATTTATCACTTTCGGTTGGATTTAGAGCCGATAAATATTCAAATATAGGCGCCATTTACACGCCAAGGCTGGCAATAATGTATAATCCTTTTGAGCAGTCTACACTCAAACTGCTTTACGGTGAAGCATACAGAGCACCAAATACTTATGAATTATATATTGTTGATCCAAAGAATAATTATTCAGGCAATCCGAATCTTAAATCGGAAAAAATAAAGACTATTGAACTTACTTTGGATGAAAGACTTTCCAAGTCTTTGATTGGATCAATTTCCTTATATAACTATAATTTTTCTCACCTTATTGAAACAAGATTTGATTCGGTCAGTTTGGTTAATCAGTTCTCCGATTACAATAAAGTATATGCGAACGGAGTAGAAGTGGAATTTAACGCAAAGCTCAAGGAAGATTTGGATGTACGGACAAGCTATTCATTTCAATATGCAAAACAGGATGAAGCGGATAACAGGAAATCAAGCTCAATCTGCCACCTTGTTAAGTTTGCTTTAGTGTTGCCTGTTTTTGAAAGTGTGTACGTTTCCACCGATATGCTTTACGAGTTTGAAAAGTTTACCATGGTTGATACCAGGACAAGATCATTTTACCTGGCAAATGCCAACCTGCTTATTAAAGATGTCTTTAATCATTTCGATGTTTCATTCAAAATAAATAACCTGACGGACAAAAATTATTACAATAATTTTTTCTTTAAGGAAATGAACGATCTGCGTGAAGTTAACCAGATCGGTAGAAATTTTATTATTAAAGTAGAATATAATTTTTGAAACGGGTAAACTGATATAAAATGAAGAATATTTTCAATTCGGTCTGTTTCAAATTTGTATTCTTCGGGATGTTTATGCTGCAAAGCCTAAACTGCATTGCTCAGGAAATGCCCCTACCCGTTGAAGACCAGGTGCCGTTATTTATAAAAATACTTAATTATGACAGGAGCTTGAAAAACAGGGATGATGATAAAGTAGTAATTGGAATAATCTATCAGGAGAAATTCCGCAAATCTGATATAACCAAAGATGAATTTCTGAACTCAATCCAGGATATTTCCGATAACACTATTAATGGTAAACCGGTTGAGTGTATACCTGTTGAAGTTTCAAACCTCCAAAATCTTGATAGAATAATTGACAGCAGGAATATTTCTGTTCTTTATGTCGCGCCTCTTCGTTCAATAGAAATTAATCGAATATATCATATTTCAAGACGAAAAAAAGTTATTACTATAAGCGGTGTTTCCAAATATATCCGTGAAGGAATTTCAGTAGGTCTTGAATTGGTTGATGAAAAGCCAAAAATTTTAATAAACCGAAAAGCATCAAAAAATGAAGGCATTGATTTTACTTCCCAGTTGTTAAGGCTTGCAATTTTGATAAACTGATGATTAAATGAAAAAGATAATTTATAAAATAAATCAGCTTACAATTCGGACTAAACTCGTAGTTCTTAATTCATTTGCATTTGCATTGATTTCGGTATTCCTGTTTCTATTTATTCCGCCGGGGATAGAAAGATATCTGATGGAAGTATTGCATAATAAAGAAAAAAGTATTGCCGCAATGATTTCATCAAGCATTGGACCTGCTTTATATTTTGGTGATGTTGAGGAAGGTACATATGTTCTGAACAGTGTTAAACTTATCCCGGATATAGTTTATGTAGTTGTATTAGATAATGATGGTAATGAATATATTTCTTACAATCTTAAAGAAGCAATTCGATATAATTATCCTAATTCTATTCTTACTAAATATTTAGTATCCGGCGACATTCTTAAGACAAAAAAGGCAGTCGTTGAGAATAAAAAAGTGATCGGGCATATTTACCTTGGGATGTCGCTCAAATCGGTCGAGAATACGATATCTGCGGCTCGTATACTTATTACTCTATCCAGCGCAATAATATTTATATTTTTCTTTTTAGCCACGTACGGAATCAGTAGAGTTGTTATGGCTCCTTTAGTAAAGATAGTCGGAACTATAGAAAAAATATCCGGAGGTGATAGAAATTTACGGGCGGAAATCAGTTCACAGAAAGAGGTATACCAGCTTGCCGTTTCATTCAACCAAATGCTGGATAACCTTAATTCAACCTACGAGGACCTTCAAAAATCCAATGACCTTCTTGAGACACGCGTAATTGAAAGAACAGATGTATTACGGAAATTAAACGAATCGTTGCAAAATGAAATTACGGTACGAGAAAAAGCAGAGAAAATTACTGAGGCGCTATACACAATATCAAAAGCCCAGAACTCTACTCAAAAGCTTGATAAGCTTTTTGAAATAATATATCAGTCGATTGGTATTGTCCTGAATAACAAGAATTTCTTTATCGCACAATACGATAAAGATAAAGACGTAATAACCTTTCCTTATTTTAAGGATGAATTTGATGAACCCGTTGCAATTGAAAATGCCTCGTTTACTAATTCCCTTACGGTGGAAGTCATTCAGAAAGGGAAGTCATTATTGTTTCAACAGGATCAGCTAAAAGAGATATGGGAATGGGATCAGCAAAAAAAGATGGGCACATTGGCCAAGGTATGGATGGGAATACCATTAAAAATTAAGGAAGATACCATTGGTGCAATGGTAATGCAAAGCTATGATAATCCTGATCAGTTTACCGTATCTGATATTGAAATCGCCGAGTCGTTTGCTGAACAGATAGCAGTTGCAATAAATAGTAAAAAAACAGAAGAAAGAATTACTTTGCTTTTACAAGCCATAGAAAGTACGGGCGAATTTGTAATGATAACTGATAATTCTTCAAATCTAATTTATGCAAATAAGGCATTTTACGATACTTATGGGTATTCAAATGTTAACCTTAGAATAAGAGATATAAAAGTATTAGCTCCCGACAGGGAATCAGAAGAAATAATCAATGAGATTTTTACCTTATCATTTAAAGAGGGCTGGCAAGGTGAATTAGTGCTCCTGCGAAAAGATAAAACACAGTTGCCTATTCTTCTTTCAACTTCACCTGTATTGAATGAAAATAATGAACCCGTTGCTCTGATAGCTGTTGGTACAGACCTTACTGAAATAAAACAGGCTCACCAGGTAATACAGGAAAGCGAAGAAAAATTTAAATATTTATTTGAGCACAACCCCCTTCCAATGTATGTTCGTGACCAGTTTACGGCTAAATTCATTGAAGTTAACGATGCAATGGTAAGGCACTACGGATACTCAAAGGAAGAGTTTCTTAGTATGGATCTGACTGATATTTACGTCGGTGAAAATGTTTTTAGCTATATTGAAAAAATTAAGATGGCAAGCATTGGGGATCAATACTCTATCCAGGGAAAACACAGACTTAAAAATGGAAGTCTTATCGATATTGAATTTACTACACATATAATTAATTATTCCGGTAAATCAGCAGTACTGGCTGTTGTTGTTGATGTTACATCAAGGTTGAAAGTTCAGGCACAGTTAAAAACTTCGCTGCTTGAAAAAGAAACTTTACTTAAGGAAATACACCATCGTGTAAAAAATAACCTGCAGGTTATTTCAAGTTTGTTAAACCTTCAGTCAAAAAAAATTAAGGATAATTATGACCTGGCACTTTTTAATGAAAGCCAGGATAGAGTTAGATCAATGGCGATGATTCACGAAATGCTTTATCGCTCTAAGGATCTGGACAAAATTGATTTCGCTGACTACCTAAAAAAATTAATTTCTTCTTTAATGCGCTCTTATAACTTTAAAAGAAATGTAAGTCTGAAGATGGAAGTGAAGGATATCTATCTGAACATTGATAAGGCTGTTCCGTGCGGTTTAATAATTAATGAACTTGTGACAAATTCACTTAAGTATGCTTTCCCTGATTCAAGGGCTGGATATATTTCGGTTCATGCGGAACAAAACGGATCAATAAAAATAATTGTGGAGGATAACGGAATCGGATTACCAGAGAGTTTTTCTTTTGAAAAAATTGATTCGTTAGGTTTGAAATTAGTAAAGATTCTTACCGATCAGCTTCAGGGAAATCTTGAGGTTATCAGAAACGACGGAACAAAGTTTGTCATTAATCTGAAATAGAACAGAGGATAAAAATGTTGCGCACAAGAATATTAATAGTAGAAGATGAAGCAATAATTGCTGAGGATCTTCGTGAAGTGCTGGTGAGGCTTGGGTATGATGTTGTGGCTTATGTTTCTTCAGGTGAACAGGCTATTCAAAAAGCTGTTGAACTGAAACCGGATTTGATACTGATGGATATTATGATACAGGGCGACATAGACGGGATTGAGACAGCACAGTTTATAAAGGTGCGTATAGACATTCCGATTATTTTTGTGACAGGAAATGCAGATGAACAGACACTTAAAAGAGCAAAAGTCTCCGAGCCGTTCGGTTACATTCTTAAACCGTTTGAAGAAAGAGAACTGAATACAAATATTGAAATAGCCTTATACCGGCATAAGACTGAAAAGGAAATAAAGGAAAGAGAACGCTGGCTGAATACAACACTGCGCAGTATTGGTGATGCTGTAATTTCTACGGATGTAAACGGTAAAATCACGTTTATAAATAAAACAGCCGAACTGCTTACAGGCTGGATGCTGGATGATGTGATTGATAGAATTTTTAAAGACATTTTTATATTTATTGATTTCGATACAAAAAATGAAATTGCTGATCCGATTCCGTTAGTGCTGAAGGAAAAAACAACTATTGATTTACTTAAAGATGTTATTGTTAATTCGAAGAGCGGTATAAAAATTCCTGTAGAAGTAAACACCTCGCCAATTCAAAATGAAAAAGGATTGGTGGAAGGAGTCGTTTTTATTCTGAAAGATATTTCCGAAAGAAAGAAAGCGGAAGAAGCAATAAGAAAATATACTGAAGATCTAAAGGAACTTAATAACAGCAAGGATAAATTTTTTTCCATAATTGCCCACGACTTAAAGAATCCGTTCAATGCAATTATCAATTCATCCAAACTGATGAAAAGCGAGTATGATTTTTTCTCGAAAGCTGATCATCTTAAATTCCTAGATATTATTATCAAATCATCTGATGCTGCTTTCCGATTGCTTGAGAACCTGCTGCTATGGGCAAGAATGCAGAGCGGGAAAATTCAATTGGATAAAAATCATTTTAAACTTACTGATCTCTTTAAAGAATGTACTGATCTTCTGAATAACCAGGCTACTGAAAAAAAAATTACAATAAGTACAAAGATGAATTCTTCAAACATTGCATACTCTGATTATTTTATGATTGGAACAGTCGTTAGAAATCTTTTGGGGAATGCAATTAAATATACAAATGAAGGCGGCAGGATAAACATTGAAACATCCGAGAATGAAAATGAAATTCAAATAGACATCAAAGATTCCGGGGTTGGCATTCATAAAGATATTGCTGAGAAGCTGTTCAGGATTGATGTAAATGCAAGCACAACTGGTACAGCAGGTGAAAAGGGAACAGGACTTGGATTAATTATCTGCAAGGATTTTATTGCGGCAAACGGAGGGAGAATTTGGGTCGCAAGCAAATATAGAGAAGGCAGCACTTTTAGTTTTACTTTACCAAAAGAAGAAAAGGAAAAATCTGCTGACATCAGCACCGAAGAATAAATAATTCTCCGACATAAAATATTAACGAATTTTATTTATAACCTTTATGATGAGTATTGTCACTTACTTTTCTCCTTCTGTCTTATAAACTCAAAATCAATATCTGTTATTGTTGGAGTATTAATTTTCCCTCTGTGTTTCTCACTGCTTACGAATTGACCGGAATAAGATATTGATCCTGATAAACCGGGAGTAGTTATTGTAAGAGAAATATTCGGATAGTTGCACCAGCCGACGATCTGTAGCTCATAAGTATTGGAATCGACAATCCAGGTGCCGGTTCCTGATACATTAAATTCATTCTGAACAAGATCCAGGTTCATAACAGATCCATTTCCGGAGCCATTCCATTTGCCTGTAATAGAAAGTGTTTGTACTGAATCAGGCGCTTCTTCTTTACAACCAATAAAAAATAAAAATATAATTACAATTAGTGATCGGATAGTTTTCATTTTAAACATAGCTTTGCCTGGCAAAGTACTCCTCTAAAAAATTCGATAAATAAAATAGACTATTTAGCCGGTGAAATAATGCCTGCCCAGCCACCGCCTGATGCAAGTTTAATCTTTAGTACATCAGTTGATTTAATTTCTTTCTTAACAAGTTTATAATCGGCAGCATGTTTATCTGCATTTATTCCGTCTTCAACATTTTCAAGAATATAATCTCCGGACTCAAGGAATGAAAGCGGAATTTCCATCTCTCTCTTATTCCAGTTTGTCATTGCTCCAATGTACCATTTATTATCTTTCTTCCGGGCAATTGCAACATACTCACCAACTTTGGAATCGAGTCCGATTGTTTTATCCCAGGTTGTTGGAAACTGTGCAACAAACTTTGTGTATTCAGGTTCCTTTAAATAATTGGAAGGATTGTCAGCAAACATTTGAAGCGGGCTTTCATAAACAACATACATTGCAGCCTGGTGGCATCTTGTTCCCTGGCTCATCGGTTCTGTAAATACAATCCTGAAATTATCTTTGTTTGCATTAATCATTGCACCCGGAGTAAAATCCATTGGTCCGGCAACCATTCTTGTAAAGGGAAGAGTAACATCATGACCCGGTGTAACAAGTGTACTCCATTTACTGTTTTCAAGGCCTCTTACTCCCTCGTGTGAAAGCACATTAGGATATTTTCGTGTAAGTCCGGAAGGTTTATACGCGCCATGAAAATCAACTAATAAATTTCTCTTTGCTGCTTCTATCGCGGTACGTTCATAATAATTTACCATTGCCTGGTCGCCGCGCTGCATGAAATCCACTTTAATTCCCTTTGCTCCCCATTTAACAAACTGATCCAGAATGCCGGGCATATCTTTATTCAATGCGTTCCATAAAACCCAAAGGATAATGCCGACATTCTTCTGTTTGCCGTAATCGATAATTTCTTTTAAATCTATATCAGGAATTGTATGCATAAGATCGTGAGAAGTTAGAGACCAGCCTTCATCAAGAATAATATAATCCAGGCCGTATTTGGAAGCGAAATCAATATAATACTTATAAGTTTTTGTGTTGATACCTGATGCGAAATCCACACTGTAAATATTCCAGTTGTTCCACCAATCCCACGCAACCTTACCCGGTTTTATCCAAGCACTATTTTTAATCACGGAAGGTGAAGAAAGTTTGTACACCATTTCATTTTCAAGAAGGTCTTTATCTTTCTCTGCGATAAGTATTGTTCTCCATGGAAAGGTTCTTGCACCGTTTGTCTTTGCTATGTAATCGGCATTTTTAACAATCTTTTCATCGCGGTCATTTACATATTTAGTTTCCAGTATTGCTTTAGGAAAAACTGCATTTACTGCATTACTTCCCGTACCTGCAAGAAACATATTTGGATAATCAAATAAATCAGCTTCGGTAATCAGAAGCTTAATACCTTTTTCAGTTTCGAATAAAGCAGGCAAAGAACAATATTGTTCGGGTGAAATTCCTGCGATTAAAGTATCCTTATAATTTCTTTCATAGTGAGAGATAAAATCTTTAGCTTCTTCTTCAGGAAAAAAGGTTCTGTAGTTTCCGGTAAAATTAAATTCTGCTGTTTCTGCTGTTATGGCAATTTCTTTTTCATCAAGGTTTGTTTCGAACCTGTATGCAGCGCCGTCATCATAAGCTCTGAAAGTGATGCTGTAATTCCCGGTGAAATTTATTTTCAATTCGTTGAAGTGATTCCTGATGAATTTGTTTTTAACGGGAACAGGCGATTCAATCGTTTCATCAACGGAGTTTTTCTTTACCTCTTTTACTTTTGGTTTTGCTGCAAGCTCATTACCGTTTGAAAGCTTAAGCGAAATTCTGCATGGTTTAAGCAACTCAGTTCCGTTTAATGCTGCGCTCCACCTTACTTCTTCAGTAATAGAAATAGTAATACTGATTTTACCGTCAGGTGATTTAAGCGTATATTCTTCACCATTAACCGTATTAAATGATATGAGTAAAATGAACAGACAAAAGCTGACAAGATCAGAGTAAATCGCTTTCATAACTAACTCCCTTTGAATAAAAAGAATAAAGTAACCTGCGTAAATTACATTTTTTAGTTGAATGAAAAAATAAGTATCAGATTAGGCATTGGTAATTAATAACTTTTTATGGAGATTTGTTCTCGTAAAACAGAGATATATATGGTGGGTTATTAAGCTATGTTTTATTCAAGGTTTATTGTATTAACTTTCATTGTCTTCTATTTTAGTTGTAATACTATAGCGCAAATAGAGAATAGTTGGAGGACTATTAGTAGTGCGATAGAAGATAATTTTCTCAGCATCAATTTTAGTGATTCGTTGAACGGCTGGGTACTTGGTACAAAAGTAATATTGCATAGTACTGATGGAGGTGAGACCTGGATAAAACAAAGATCTATTGATTCTGCAAGTTACAGAAAAGTATTTTTCTTAAATCATAAAATAGGTTTTACTTATCAAGGTAAAGGTTTGATGCAAACCAGTGATGGAGGTATTAACTGGAATCTGCAAAATGAAGAATTGCAGAATTGTTATATAGGAGGAATGAGTTTCATAAATGATAGTACCGGTTGGTTAATAAGTAATAGCCTGTACGGTGATAGTTTTAATGAAATAGTTATGAAAACAAATAATGCCGGGCAAAGTTGGGATACACTTTTTTCAAGAATAAATATTGTAAAATTTTATGACTTACAATTCCTTGATTCTCTAACCGGGTATATAATCAGCAGCGATGGACATGATAATTTTGCTCCAATATATGTTCACAAGTCAAGTAATGGAGGTAAAAGCTGGAATAATATATCCTGGTTTGGCGGATCTCATGCATTTTATCTATCCACCCAAAATAAAGATACATTATGGGCTGGAGGATTTGGTTTTGCAAAATCATTTGATGGTGGAATCAACTGGGATCCTTATTTTGTTATTGAATCTGAAGATTCAATATTCTACGGACAACCAAGATTCTACGATATTCTACAGTGTGATAGTAAATGTGGTTATGCAATAATAGTTACAACAAAAGGTCCTAATCAAACAAAGTTCAGATTATATTATACAGAAGATAGTGGCAGTAATTGGAATAAAATTGAAATCCCATCGGACATTTATCCTATATCAGTTTGTAATTCCGGGAAGTATTTATTTATTGCTGGATTAAATGGAAAACTTGCTACAAATAAACCAACGTCAGTAAGTATTAATGATAATTTGCCAGAGTATTCATTTACGCTGTATCAGAACTTTCCTAATCCGTTTAACCCAAATACAACAATCAAATATTTAATTCCACAAGTAGAGACGAGGCATTCTGCCAGAGGCGGATCGTCTCTACAAAATGTTACTTTAAAAGTATATGATGTACTTGGCAGAGAAGTAGCAACTTTGGTTAATGAAGAGAAACCCGTAGGAACATACGAGATTGACTTCACCGGAAACAATTTACCAAGCGGAATATATTTTTATCAACTAAAAGCAGGCGAATCTGTGGAAACAAGAAAAATGATTTTGTTAAAGTAAGTCTTGCATTCATCTTTCTTCATCTTTTAGGCTAAATTATCAATAAAACTCCTTCCTGACAAATTCTTTTCTAAGCAAAAAATTCCGTATCTTTATGATGCAAATTTTATGAATAATCTTTTCCGGGCTCCGCACAAAGAATTATTTCTTCTATGACCAATGTGAATTAGACTTTATTCCATCTTGAGTTAAGAATACTAAGATTTCAATTATGACCTGGAATTTATTTGTTATTTTGCTAAATAAATTATTGATGTGAATTGTTTTTAACAGTTTAATAAAAAATTTTACTCGCTGCGGAAGGTGAGTTCTGTAAAAACAAACATAGTATTTTCAAAAAAATATAATTTGGATTCGTTATGAAAAAAATAAGATTTAGTGATTTCAGCTTTTCAAAGGAAATGCATAAGGCAATCTCCGATTTAGGATTTGAAGAAGCAACACCAATACAATCTGAGGCAATTCCCGTTGCGCTTGAAGGAAAAGATATTATCGGGCAGGCACAAACTGGTACCGGAAAAACTGCTGCCTTCGGTATTCCAGCAATTGAAATGCTTGAACCCGGCAACAAAAATTTACAGGTATTAATACTTTGCCCAACACGTGAACTTGCAATTCAGGTTTCAGAGGAGATGGTAAAACTTGCAAAATACAGGAGAGATATTTTCTTTCTTCCTGTTTACGGCGGGCAGCCTATTGAAAGACAATTAAAAGCTCTGAAGAAAGGTGTTCAGGTTGTAATTGGTACTCCCGGCAGAATTATGGATCATATGGAACGCGGTACACTTGATGTATCTGATGTTAATCTTGTTGTGCTTGATGAAGCTGATGAAATGCTTGATATGGGATTCAGGGATGATATTGAACTGATTCTTAAAAATACACCTGCATCAAGACAAACATTAATGTTTTCTGCAACTATGCCTAAACCAATTCTTGAGCTGACAAAAAAATATCTTAAGACTCCAGTTAATATAAAAGTTGTTCACGAAGTTCTTACTGTTGCCGGAACCGAGCAAATCTATTTTGAAGTGAAAGAGAAAAATAAACTTGAAGCTCTTACAAGAATTATCGACCTGAACAATATTAAGCTTGGATTAGTATTCTGTAATACAAAAAGAAGTGTTGATGAATTAGTTGAACAACTTCAGGCCAGAGGGTATTCTGCCGAAGGTTTACATGGAGACATGAGTCAATCCGTACGTGAGAAAGTGATGAATAAATTCCGTAAAGGAATAATTGAAATTCTTATTGCCACTGATGTTGCTGCACGCGGTCTTGACGTTGAAAATGTTGAAGCAGTTTTTAATTATGATATTCCTCAGGATGAAGAATATTATGTTCACAGGATTGGCAGGACAGGCAGAGCCGGAAAAACAGGGAAGGCATTTACCTTTGTTACAGGCAAAGAAATGTTCAGGCTTAAGGATATTCAGAAGTATATAAAAACAAAGATTAAACTTAATCCTATCCCTTCTTATGATGATATAGAAGAGATGAAAATTAACAATTACCTTGAAGAGATCAGGAATACAATAAACAACAGCAAACTTAAAAAGTATGTACGCATAATTGAAAATCTTATTAATGAAGATTTCACTTCAATTGATATTGCGGCAGCGCTTTTTAAAATGAATTTTGATGAAAATAAAAATGCTTCAGGCGGGGATCTGAACGAATCATATAGTGTAAAAGGTGATAAGGTAAGATTTTTTATCAATGTCGGTAAGAAAGATAAAGTTCGTCCCGGCGATATACTTGGTGCGTTTGCCGGTGAATCTAAAGTGCCGGGCAATGCTATTGGCGAGATAGCTATGTACGATAAATTTTCTTTTGTAAATGTCTCAGAAGAATTTGCCGATAAGATTCTTAAAGCTATGCAGGGTAATAAGATTAAAGGCAAAAAGGTTAATATAGAAATAGCCAACAATAAAGATTAAATCTTCGCGTCTTTGTGAACCTGCCATGCCTGCTTTCATTGCGAAGCAGGCAGGTTTGCGGTAGATATTTTACCGCTAAGGCGCAAAGACGCTAAGGAAAACACATCCGTTAAATCCATTTTTAGTTCTTGCTAATCAGGGCATTAAAGAATATATTGGTCACACCAAAAATATATTCTTATGCGGGAAACGTATAATTCAATACTGATTTTTATTTCGACAAATAAAATCTTCCTTAAACAAACCACAGAACAACCAAAAACTATATCATAAATTAAGGCTAAACAAAATGAGTCTAAGTCAAATCGCACGATCACTTAAGGCATCACCAACTTTAAAGCTCAATGAGAAAGCTGCTATTCTCAGGGAAAAGGGTGATCCTGTGATCCATCTGGGCGGTGGCGAACCAAAAAGTCGTGCACCGATTGATGCAATTATGGCAGCAGTTAATAATATGAACACTGGTGAAGTAAGATATACACCTGCCGATGGAATACTTTCACTAAAAAAAGCTGTAATAAGGTACACGGAAGAATTTTATAACAGAAGAGTTGCACCGGAGAATGTAATTGTATCCGGCGGAGCAAAGCAATCTATCCTTTGCGCGCTTATGGCAATACTAAATCCCCAGGAAGAAGTTATCTATCCTGCTCCTTACTGGGTTAGTTATCCTGAAATGGCAAAGATGATTGGAGCTATAGGTGTTGCAGCTTTACCAGAAGACGGCACATTCTACCCGCGGCTTCAGGATATTGAACAAAGAGTAGGAAGCTATACCAAAGCAGTCATTATAAATAGCCCTAACAATCCAAGCGGGGCAATGTACTCAGAAGAATTTATAAGCGACATTGTTGGCTATTGCGAGAAAAAAGATTTGTACCTGATAATGGATGACATCTATCATCGTTTGATTTTTGATGGTAGAAAACCAATTAACGTTTTCAATTATACTAAAGATCTGTCAGAGAAATCCAAGATAATAGTTGTGAATGGAATTTCTAAAATGTACGCAATGACCGGCTTTAGAATCGGCTGGGCTGTTGGAAATAAAAAAATAATAGAAGCAATGACTAATATCCAGGGACATCAGACTTCCGGTCCATCTGTTGTGCTTCAGCTTGCTGCAGTTGGCGCATTAAACGGAATTCAGTCTGGTGTGGAAAACCTGAGAGTTACACTTGAGAATAACAGGAATGTAATGATTGATCAGCTTAGATCCTTTGAAGGTGTGAAGGTAACAAAACCTGACGGAACATTTTATTGCCTGGCAGATTTCAGTGTTTACGATAAAAGCTCAAATAAATTATCAGAATACCTGATTGATAAAGTCCAGGTACTTACTGTTCCGGGAGCAGAGTTCGGAATGGAAGGATACCTGCGTTTAAGCTATTGCGGAACAATAAAAGATATTACAGAAGGAATCGAGAGAATGAAATGGGCGCTCGATCCGAATTCTCCGAATGAACTTTACATTGGCGACAGAAAATTAGTGAGGGATTGGGTATGAGTAAATATTTGGAATTCAATACGCCGGCAACAAAGGAAGCAATGGAACTGGCTTCCGACTTCAGATTAAAGAACCAGGGTTTAACTTACCTTGACAGGGTTTTCTGGAATATTCCGAAGGCAGCACTTTACGAAGAAGCTATTTTCCGTAATGAGGGAAAGATGATTGATCATGGTCCTTTCCTTGTTAATACAGGAAAACATACTGCAAGAGCCGCGGCAGATAAATTTGTGGTAAAGGAATCTTCCACTGAAGATAAAATATGGTGGGGAATTTATAACCGCCCGTATAGCGCGGAAAAATTCAACCAGCTTTTTGCGCGCCTGCAAGCCTGGGCACAGGGTGAGGAATTTTTTGTGCAGGATTGTTATGCCGGTGCCGATCCTGAATTTCGTTTACCGATAAGAGTAATTACTGAAAAAGCATGGCATAGCATGTTCGCAAGAAACATGTTCATTACTACTGATGACAGAGATACATTGAAAAAGTTTGTTCCTGAGTTTACCATAATTGCAGTTCCGGGATTTAAAGTAGATCCGGTTATTGACGGAACAAGAAGCGAAACTGGTATAATTATTAATTTTGATCAGAGAATTGCAATCATTGCAAATTCAATGTATGCTGGTGAAATTAAAAAATCAGTCTTCACAGTTCTGAACTATTTATTAACCTTCAGCGATGTTCTTCCTATGCATTGTTCTGCTAATGTTGGCCCAAATGGTGATGCTGCAATTTTCTTCGGGTTAAGCGGAACAGGTAAAACTACTTTATCTGCAGATCCTAAAAGAAGATTAATCGGGGATGATGAACATGGCTGGAGTTCAAACGGCATATTCAATTTTGAAGCGGGCTGTTACGCAAAAGTAATTCAGCTTTCTGCAGAAGCAGAGCCGGAGATTTACGCCTGTACAAAAAGGTGGGGAACAATACTTGAAAATGTAGTCTACGATCCTGTTACAAGAAGAATCGATTTGAATGATGATTTTATTACTGAAAACACGCGTGCTTCTTATCCCCTTGACTTTATTTCCAATGTTGTCCCTGAAATGATGGTGAACACTCATCCGAAGAATATTATTTTCTTAACCTGCGATGCATCAGGAGTTATGCCGCCGATTGCAAGATTAACTCCGGAGCAGGCACAATATCATTTTATTAGCGGATACACTTCTAAAATTGCCGGGACTGAAATCGGATTGGGAATTGAACCGCAGATTACTTTCAGCGCATGCTTTGGTGCACCGTTTATGGTTCGTCATCCATACGAATATGCTGAGATGCTTAAGCAGAGAATGCTGAAACATAAAGCAAACTGCTGGCTTGTAAATACAGGCTGGGTTGGCGGAAGATTTGGCGTTGGCAAACGAATCAGCATTCGTCATACACGTAATCTTCTTAACGCAGCACTCGATGGAAAACTTAATGATGTAAAATATCGTAAAGATAAGTTGTTCAACTTTGAGGTGCCTTTAAGTTGTCCAGATGTTCCTGAGGATATTCTTGAACCATCAAACTCATGGGGCAACAAGGATGAATACTGGAAGAAGTATGATGCTCTTGCAGCAAGATTCATTGAGAACTTTAAGCTGTTTGAATCCGGTTGTGCGCAGGAAGTAATTAACTCCGGACCAAAACGATTTCAGAAATAAAAATTGTTCTGATTAGTAATTGCGGTTAATATCCATAGAGATATTACCGCAATTTTATTTTACATCCCTAAATTGTTCATTTAAACATTATTTGAAATAAGTTATATTAGAAATGTAAAATTTTGGGAAGCATATGGATTTATTATCAAGAATAACAGTGAACAGAGATGTAATGGTTGGAAAACCAATAATCAGGGGAATGCGCATAAGCGTTGATCAGATTCTAAAAGCTTTGGCTTCAGGTATTACTTCAGAAGAACTATTGGCTGATTATCCTGAACTTGAACCGGATGATATTAAAGCAGCTCTTCTTTATGCCTCAAAAATAATTGAATCCGAAAAAGTATATAGAATAACTGCATAGCTGATTCAATGACGATTAAATATTTATTTGATGTTGGAGTTAGCAGAATAGCAGAATTGTACTTTCGTGAGAAAGGATTTGACATTCGATCTGTCAGGGAAATAAATCCGGCATTACCTGATTCCGATATTTTAAATATTGCCGTGGAAGAAAATAGGATGATAGTTACTATGGATAAAGATTTTGGAGAATTGGTTTTCAGCTCAGGTAAAAATCATTCCGGTATTCTTTTATTAAGAATGGATGATGCAGGATGGAAAGAAAAAATAAAAGTGTTGTCAGAAATATTTGATAAACATGTATATGAATTATCAGGAAACTTTTCTGTCTATCAGAATGGAAAATTGAGGATAAAAACAAAACCTAATCAATGATAGAATTTTCAGACCCAAAATATAGTCGGCTTATAAGACTTAAAAATTATCTTAGCTATGAAATATCATCAAGTGTGCTGCTGATACTTTGGTTCATGCAGGGCATTGGCTATTTTCTTATGGTTCTTGGTGCGTTAGCATTAATACCTTTAATTATTAAAGTACTTACGGAAAATAAGAAAACTGCCTGGCTTGTTTCACTTTTAATTTTAGTTGTTCTTGCTGTAGTCCTGAATTTTATTCAATTCAAAAATCCTGTTGTGGCAATGATAGTTATAATCTTGCCAGTCATTGGATTTTATTTTTACTGCTTCGCGCTTAAATGGAGCATTGGCGATTGGATTGAAGATGAAAAAGCGAAAAGTCAAAGGAGAAAAATCAGAGACAATATTTAATCTTGCGCATATCCGGTAAGTAAATTAATTTCCAAATGGAAAATTGAGGTTTTAACATTTATAATTTGATCTGTAAGATTAAGTAATAATTGGTGAAATAACATTGAAAAAACTTTTACTTAGTCTCATTTTATTCTTTTCTAATATTTGTATTTCTCAATGGCACTACCAAAGTTCTGCCCCTCCCGCATTCATAAGTTTAAATAAGGTGTACTTTATCAATAATGAAACCGGTGTTATTATTGGAGAGGACGGAAATATTTTTAAGACTACAAATGCCGGGATTGAGTGGAAGAATATTCCAATAACCACATCCAATAAATTAAATGATATTCATTTCTATAATGATAAATATGGAATTATTGCCGGATCAAGGTCACCAAGCGGAGACGAATTCCCAAGAGTTTTAATGACTACTGACGGTGGAGAAACCTGGAAAGAAAAATATCATAATACTAAAAGTGGTTATACAAGTTTCAAAGGAGCATTCATGCTTGATTCACTTACAGCTTTTATTGTTGGTGATAAGGCTTTTCCAACCTTTCCTAAACCAGATTATGAGAAAGGAATTATTTTCAAAACCACCGACGGGGGTGAAACCTGGGTTTCCAAACTAAATGCGCAGAATAATATTTCCATATATGGAATTTATTTTACAAACAATCATATAGGAATTATTTGTACTGAAGAAGGGACGATTTATCGTTCTATAGATAGAGGAGAAAATTGGGACTCAGTTAAAAATTATGGAAAACCTTTACGTAGTGTATCCTTTCGTGATTCTTTAAACGGAGTAATTGTTGGTGGATGGTATAAAGATCCAATTATTATTAAATCAAATGATGGGGGAAATGATTGGAGTACTTCGGATATTAGTACAAACGAGGCTCTGATTGATGTTGAATTCTTTAATAGTAAATTGGCAATAGCAGTTGGTTCAAACAAATCCGTATATAAATCATCTGATAATGGAAATACCTGGAGCCAGCTTTTATTCCTTGGTGAAGGAGTCAGCAACTCCTTTAATGGCATCAGTATATCGGATACTAATACAATAACAATAGTTGGAATAGATGGACAGGTATTAAGATCAGTAAACGCTGGAAACGATTGGCATTCGTTAATTCGGGGTCATCGGTTTTCTTTAAATTCGGTTCATTTTTTAGATATAGATTTTGGAATTGCCGTTGGAGTTAATAGTACAATTCTAAAAACTATTGATAGAGGATTAAACTGGACAAAGCAAAATAGTGGAGAGTCTCAATCATATTGGTTTAACGATATAGATTTATATGATAATTCGGTGGGTCTTGCAGTTGGAGAAAGCGGTGTTGTCTTAAAAACTATTGATGGCGGAAATAATTGGAAAAAGTTAAACGTATCTACTGACTCATGGTTAACAGCAGTTGATTTATATTATCCGGACATAGGAATTATTAGTGGTTTTAATGGTACACTTCTTAAAACTTCTGATTCCGGTAATAACTGGATTAAGGTAAATTCAAATACTGATAAAAATCTTTTAGATGTCTGCTTTCTTGATTCTTTAAATTTGATTGCTGTAGGTGATTCCGGCACAATAATACGTTCGACTGATGGTGGGTTAAATTGGCAAGAAAATAATATCGTTTCAAAAGAACAAATAATATCCGTCTGTAGATTAAACAACCAATCAGCTATGCTGGCAGGTGAAGATCAATTACTAATTAAAACAACTGATAAAGGAAATTCGTGGGAAAAATTAGTAGCAGGTTTTGGCCCTGGAGTAAGTATTACGGATGTATCTTTTATTGATTCACTTAGAGGATTCCTGATTACAAATTCTGGATTTATTTGCCGTACTAATGATGGTGGAATTAGTTGGACAAGAGAATATAAATCTATATCTCTTACTGCTATTTGTATGATTGATTCAACAAATGCTGTTGCAGTTGGACCTGGAGGAACTATATTGAGTAATATACAATCTAATGTGTCTTTGAATGATGAAAAGATTGAGGCTAAGGATTTTAGACTGAATCAAAATTATCCTAATCCATTTAATCCGGTTACTTATATTTCCTATAGTCTTTCTAATAACTCATTTGTCCAACTAAGGATATATGATTTACTTGGGAAAGAAGTCGACGTGATTGTAAATCAGGAACAAACTCCAGGTAACTATAAAGTACTATGGAAACCTAAAGGACTAACAAGTGGAATATATTTTTATCGTTTACAAACAGATAATTTTTTCTTTATTAAAAAAATGGTTTATTTAAAATGATATTGATCGTCACTAAATTCAGATAATTAAATATTATTTTAATCTATTTTTTACCTCGCCCATTGTTTTATTATATTTATATAGCTCCTATTTAATAACAAACATTATAATTTATGATTGAACCCAAAACTTTTTATAGAAAACTCGATTCATTGTTCGGAAAGATTGGAAGAGAAAAAACAGGCTCTGATTTTTTATCTAAAATTGTTAAAGATATAGAGAATACATTCGGACACGATCTCAGAATAGGCAACGGAAGAATTTACCAGGAAGTTGACGAAGAATACCAGCTTATATATGCTCAGGTAGAAAAAAATTTCAGGAAAACAATTCTTCTGAGTTCTAAATCAGTTCAGAATGCGCTTGAATTTAAACTTTATATTTTTAATGATGGCGACATGGGAGAAGACTTCAGGAATAATGGTATAAAAGAATATACAATTCCTGCTGCTATTGTTGTTAAAAATCCTGATAACACCTGGATACTCGTCTTTGACCTTAAAAGCGGATGGATTAGAGAGGAAGTTGAATTTTGCTTTAATGCTGTAAGGGCGGCCATAAACTACCGGCTTTATTCCGAAGCATTGAAAAACGAAATGGAACAGGCGGCTTATATTCAGCAAAGTCTTCTTCCGTCTATGCTTCCTAAAATTCCCGGTTATGAAATTGCTGGTAAATCTATTCCTGCTGAACTTGTTGGCGGCGACCTGTATGATTTTTATGAGTTTGACGGCGATTCATTTGGATTAGTTGTTGGTGACGCCAGTGGTCATGGAATGCCGGCTGCGCTGCTTGTGAGAGATGTTATTACCGGCCTGCGAATGGGTATGGAACGCGGTATGAAAATGGTCTATACTCTTAAAAAATTAAACCGCGTAATTTATAAAAGCGTTTATTCTACAAGATTTATTTCTTTATTTATGGCAGAGTTTGAGAAGAACGGAAACCTGTTTTTTGTTAATGCAGGTCATCCGTCTCCTGTTCTTGTAAATGGTAATAATATTGAAGAACTTGAATCTACAGGATTGATATTCGGTGCTTTGCCGGAGATAAGTTTGTATAGTTCGTTTGCTAAAATTCATCCGGGTGGGGTGCTTGTACTTTTTAGCGATGGAATTATTGAGAGACAAAACAAAAAAAATGAATTCTTCGGGTTGGATAGATTGAAAGAACTTATAATAGTGAATAAAGAAAAATCTGCTCAGGAAATTCTTAATGTTATTATTTCCACCGTCGAGGGATTTGGCAGAAAATCTGTCTGGCAGGATGATGCGACTGTACTTGTTGTTAAAAAATTAAAATAAGAGTAAAAGATTTTTCTTTCTTACTCTTAATCTTAATCTTACTCTGTTCAAGTAGAGTAAGAACAAGAGTAAGAAGAATTGAATATTGAACATATAACTGATTAAAGAGCAATTAAATATTTCGAGGTAAAAATTTGTTAGCTGACAGAATAAATAAGCTTAATGTTTCACCAACAATGAAAATTGCCGCAAAAGCAATTTCAATGAAAGCTGAAGGATACGATATAATTGATTTTAGCGTTGGTGAACCTGACCTCCCAACTCCGGATCATATTAAAGATGCTGCAAGAAAAGCACTGGATATAAATTATACCAAGTACACCATGAATGCAGGCAGCATTGAGCTTAGGAAAGCAATTGCAAAAAAGTTGAAAGATGAAAACGGACTTGATTATAAACTAAACGAGATAATTGTATCTAATGGCGCAAAGCAGGCAATTTATAACGCAATTATGACGCTTGTTGATGAAGGAGATGAAGTTATTATTCCTGCGCCATTCTATGTCTCTTATCCAGAAATGGTTAACCTTGCAAAGGGTAAATCTGTAGTTGTTAACACAAAAGAAGAAAATGGTTTTAAAATTACTCCGGCAGAACTTCGTGAGGCTATTACATCGAATACAAAAGTATTTATACTGTGCAATCCATGCAACCCAACCGGCACTGCCTATAACGAAACTGAATTGAAAGCACTGGCAGACGTTCTTGAAGATGAAGAAATATATATTCTTTCCGATGAGATTTATGAGAAGCTTGTTTATGATGATTTTAAATTTACAAGCTTTGCTTCCTTGGGTGAAAAGATAAAAGCTAAAACTGTTATTGTAAATGGTGTATCGAAAGCATTCTCAATGACGGGCTGGCGAATTGGTTATGCTGCTGCAGTAAAAGAAATTATTGAAGGGTGCAACAAAGTTCAAAGCCACAGCACTTCAGGTGCTTGTTCAATTTCCCAGATGGCAAGTGATTGCGCTCTGCTCGGTTCAAAGGATTTTACAATTAATATGGTTAAGGAATTTCAACGACGAAGAGATTATGTTCTAAGCAGATTAAAAGAAATTCCCGGAATTACCTGCCATAAACCGGAAGGTGCTTTCTATGTTTTTCCTAATATATCATCTTATTTTGATAAAGAATATAATGGTACCTATGTAAGGAATTCCTACGGTCTTGCAAATTACTTATTACGTGAAGGAAAAGTCGTTGTAGTGCCGGGAGAAGCTTTTGGCGGGGATAATTATATTCGCATTTCGTACACAACTTCAATGGCAAATCTGAAGGAAGGGATTGATAGAATAATCAGCGCACTGTCAAAACTTGAGTCGCCGGTAAAATCAAAAATATTTGATCTTAGTAACGCCAAAACAAGAATCAAACGGCCTATAGAATTAGAAACTTCAATTAATATTGAAACTAGGAATGCACTTGTTGCAGAAGCAGAAGTTCAATTAAAGTATGACAATTATTTTGAGTGGAATGCAAATATAAATAATGTTGTTGTTCAGCTAAGAACTAATGTTCCTCATCTTTATGATTTCTGGATTGAAAACTGGTACCCTGCTCAGCTTAAACCTGAATTAAAACCGGACGGAATTATATATGCTGCTTTTGGTGTAATAGGAAGAGAGCCGCACGCATTTTATAACCCTGAAACTAACACTGGAATATTATTCAACACAGATAATTATGGTTCACTTAGAAGTCTTGCGTTTGGATTGGTGGCAGATATTGCGAATAAGAAATATGAAATGAATTCCATACGAGGTATGTCGGCTGATTATAAGGGAAACGGATTTGTTCTTGTTGGTCCCAAGGGAGCAAAGAAAACTGAAATATTCTACGGCTTACTTAAAAATGATGATATTACATTTCATTCCACAGATATAATGTTTGTTTCGCTTAACGATAAAAAAATACTTGCGGAAAATCCTGAAAGAAAAATTTATATACCTACGTTTACTTCTGCTGCATTTCCAACTTTAGCAGATCTTTTCTACAGGAGCAAGTGCGAGAATGTAATATCCAAAGCATCCGAATGCGAAACGCGCGACTGCCAGCAGCCAAACGGATGTGATATGGATAGCGGTTATCCTTATTGCTTTAAAGCTTCTAAAGATTCTTATGCAATGCTGGATCCATACTGGATTGGCGGTATGTACAAACATCTTAAAGAAATAAATATTAGAACAATTTTTATAATGAAAAGCGATTCCGGCAATGATCAGATAAGACAGCTTGATTCCAATGAAGCAGTAAGTATTTTGGAAAAGGGTTGGTCAAGCGGTTTGCTCACTCCGTCTGATCATAAAACTTTACCGTTTTATAACCTGCATTTCGTCGTAAATACTCCGGAAAAAATTGAAGCTTATAAGACTTTTTACCGCGAGGTATTCAAGAAGTCAAAATGCTATCTCGTAAATGTTGAAAAAGGGACTGAGGAAGAAATTCAAAAAAGTATTCTTGATGTTATAAATTAATTAATGAAAAAGGCTGCCGTGATTAACACGGCAGTAAATGGAAGAACTTTATTTTTCCAAAGCTTCAATCATCTTTTTTGCAACAAATCTATTGCCTTCTGCACTAAGGTGAACTCCATCATAAGTAAGAATACCTTCGTGTAATTGTTTTGGATTGTTTGCAAGCTCGTATTCTAAAAAGGCACTACGGAGATCGCATAAAGATGAGCCGGTTTCCTTGGCTACTCTTCTGCTTATATCAGCATATTCATCAAGCATCTTATCAAGCTTATTAAGACTATCTGATCGTTCTCCTACAACACTCGGAGTGCAAAGTATAACACGGGCATTGTTCTCATTAATTTTGCCTATTAAAAATTTTAATCCTTCTTCAAATTTCTCTTTTGTTGTTCCGTCTATTTTCAAATCCCAGTGCCACACATCATTAATACCGATATAAATAACAACTATAGTAGGTTGTTTAGAAAGAACATCTTTATCAAGACGTGCTATCAGGTCAGGAACCTTGTGACCGCTTATTCCTGCGCCAATTATTTCAAGATTCAGATTCTTGTACTTTGATGTGAGTGAATCCCGTACTAATCTTACATAGCCACCAGGATTTTCACCCAGTTGTGTAATTGAATCGCCAAAGAAAATAATTCTGTCGTTCTCTTTTAAACCTGATTGATATGCAGCCATAAATAAAACTGTAATGGTTAATATAACTGATTTTACTTTCCGCATGATAGTTCCAATTGTTTTTCCAAACATACTTAGCAAAAATTAACTACGCAAGAATGCCAGTATGGAAGGGTGCAAGAAGGTAATTTTGCAAGGATGGAAGAAGGCAAGGATGCAAGAGTGCAAGTGTGAAAGGATGCAAGGAACCTTTCAATAGTTAATAAACAATTAACTTCATTTAAAGCGAAAAGAAATTTCCAATTCCCAGTATCAAATTTCCAATTGAGTAATTGTTCTTCTCAGCCTAAGCCTTCGCCTCAGCCTTACGGTAAGAATTAACTAATGAATTCCAATGAATTACCATCGATTAGAAAACCCAATTAAACATTCAACAATCTATTACCAATCAGTAAAAGTCAGACTGTAACCTTTACCACAGCTTTGTTCACATAATCTTCAGAAACCATAGGTGCATGCGCATCCTCCGGAAAGAAAATTGCAAATGTTCCGGGTTTTAGAATAATCCAGTTTGATGGGTTGTCGCCATAGAACCCGATATCATTTTCAGAATCGTAAACCTGCTCAAGCCGATGACAATCAAAAGTTGATTTCCAACCGATGGCTTCTGTACCGTTTAACACAAGCTGGATGTCGATATAATTCCTGTGAAATTCAAGCTGAGCTTCTTCCTTCGAGCGTCCTTTCTTATTTGAAATGATGAAGTAAATGTTTTTTTTATCAATTTCATAACTGCCTGTATCCATTTCAACTAAATCAAGATTAGAAATATGCTCAAAGGCCTTTGCAAGTCCAGGGTGAAGGCGATAATACTTGTAAGCGTTTTTTAACTTATCGATAATCATGGTCCCTCGTTTATATTATTGCTGTTATAAATATTATAACAATCAGTATGAACAAGTCAATTGATTTGTATCAAAAAATTTTCCCGACACAACAAATTATTCTTCATACAATCTATTTGTTTTTCAGGTATTCATCTATTGCCTGGGCAGCTTTTCTGCCAGCACCCATAGCTAATATTACTGTTGCTCCACCTGTAACAATATCGCCTCCCGCAAATACACCTTCTTTGGATGTCTTCATCGTTTCATCATTCACAACAATATTACCCCATTTATTAAATTCTAAATCTGGTGTGGTTTTTTGTATTATCGGATTAGAACCATTTCCAATAGCCACAACTGCCATATCAATATCAAGGATATGTTCAGAACCTTTAATTGCAACCGGTCTTCTTCTGCCAGAAGCATCCGGTTCACCTAATTCCATCTTCTGAAGCATGACACCTTTTAACCAACCGTTATCACCGATAAACTCAAGTGGATTTTCAAGTAGAAGGAATTCAATGCCTTCCTGTTTTGCATGATGTACTTCTTCTTTTCTTGCAGGAAGCTCTACTTCGGAGCGCCTGTAAATAATATAGGCATTTTTTGCTCCAAGACGTTTTGATGTTCTAACAGCATCCATTGCAGTATTACCACCGCCAAATACTGCCACATTTTTATCCTTGCAATCAAACACGGGAGTATCAAAATCAGGAAAGTTGTATGCCTTCATAAGATTAACACGTGTTAAAAATTCATTGGAAGAATAAACTCCGTTCAGATTTTCACCGGGAATATTTAAGAAGTAGGGAAGTCCAGCGCCTACTGCTATGAATACTGCATCATATCCGTTGGCTAACAGTTCGTCAATTGTATCTGTAAAACCAATTACAGCATTAGTTTGGAAGTCAACGCCAAGTTTACTTAACGCTTCAACTTCAGCTTTAACAATTTCTTTTGGTAAACGGAATTCAGGAATTCCATAAACTAAAACACCACCAAGTTCATGCAATGCTTCAAATACACTTACATCATGACCGCGCTGAATTAGATCTCCTGCACAACTTAAACCTGCCGGGCCGCTGCCAATAATAGCTATCTTCTTACCTGTTTTTGGTTTTAGTTCAGGAGTTCTTATCCCGACATGTTCCCTTTCCCAATCAGCTACGAATCTTTCAAGTCTGCCTATGGCAACAGGTTCATTCTTTTTACCAACCACACATACTACTTCGCATTGTTCTTCCTGCGGACACACTCTGCCACATACGGCAGGCAGGACATTATCTTCTTTTATTTTTGAAGCAGCGCCAAGATAATCACCCTGCGCAACAAGAGAAATAAAATCGCGGATTTTTACACCGACCGGGCAACCGGTTGTACAGGTTGGCTTGGGACATTGAATACATCTTAACGCTTCAAGTTTAGCAAGTTCTTCAGTAAATCCTAAATTAACTTCTTTAAAATTCTTATTGCGAACCTCCGGTTCCTGTTCAGGCATCTGCTGCCTTTGTATTTTCATTCTATCTTTTTTTGAAATTTCTTCCATAGATGCCTTTACCCTTATTCTCTAAAAGGAAGAGAATAAGTTCATATTAGATTAAAAAAAATCTTCTGTGTATTAAAAAATTTAATTCTGATCAGCTTGAACAGCTTTATTTAATTTGCATTCATGTTTTTCAAGGGCTGTTTTTTCCGAACTGTTATAAGTTCTGTTCCTTTGCATAAGTACATCAAAATCAACCTTATGCGCATCAAATTCAGGCCCGTCTACACAAACGAAAACTGTTTTACTATCAACAGTTGCCCTACATCCTCCGCACATTCCGGTTCCATCAACCATTACAGGATTAAGACTGACAACTGTATGAATTCCATATGGTCTTGTGGTATCTGCAACCGCTTTCATCATCGGTATTGGTCCTATTGCAAGAACAAAATCTATTTTTCTGCCTTCATCAATTAATGCTTTTAATTTTTGTGTAACAAATCCATGATAGCCGTAACTGCCATCATCTGTTGTCGGATAAACCTCATCACAGATTTGACGCATTTCATTTTCAAGTATTACAAGCTCTTTTGTTCTGCCGCCGATAATTGAAATTGTATGGTTGCCAGCTTGTTTCAGAGCTACTGCGGTTGGGTATGCAATTGCAGTTCCAACACCGCCGCCAATACTCACTGCTGTTCCAAAATTTTCAATATGAGAAGCTTTACCCAGCGGACCTACAACATCCTTTATGAAATCTCCGCCAGTTAACACATTGAGTTCTTTTGTTGTTTTACCTATTCCCTGAACGATTATTGTAATAGTGCCATCATCAATATTTGAATCAGCGATAGTTAACGGAATTCTCTCTCCATGATCATTCAATCTGATTATAACGAATTGTCCGGCCTTTCTTTTGGAGGCAATTTTAGGAGCTTCAATGATAAATCGTTTTATATTTGGGGCAAGAAATTCTGCTGATTTTATTCTATACATAGTTTTTGTTTTTGGCTGTTTGAAAAAACGTAGCGCAAATATAGTTATTTATAGTTAAAGACAGTAGAGTAATTATTATTTCCATAAAGGATAAACAGCTCTTGTTAAATGCCTTTTAACACGATGATGATTAACACCTTATTGATTTTTAGAAACTAATTAATTATTTAACGGCAGTCATAATTCCTATTTAAGGAAAAGATATGAAATCACTGGACTTCCTTCATCAAAACCTTTTAGAACAGCACAGGGTAAAGATTGGATTGTTTCTTGGCCCGGTTCTTTTTCTTTCCATTATTCTTCTTCCGACTCCTCAGAGTTTTATTTTGATTGCTCAAAAGACTTTATCTGCAAATGCAGGTGATACCAGTGTTATCGAGGCAGCATTCGGAACAAAAGTTGTTCTTGCCCTTTTAATTTTGATGGTGGTCTGGTGGATAACTGAAGCAATACCGATTCCTGTAACATCTCTTTTACCGGGAATTATACTTCCGCTTTTTCAAGTAGCAGGTTTTGCAAATGGTAAAGCATATTTGTTCGATTCAAAAGCTGTTTTTTCAAATTACTCTAACCCGGTCATCTTTTTATTCTTAGGAGGATTTTTACTTGCCGCTGCGATGAGAAAAACAGAACTCGATAAAAGATTTGTTCTTTTCATTTTGACAAGAGGGAAACTTGCTGAAGATTCAAAAATGATCCTGCTTGGAATAATGTCTGTAACCGGTTTCATCTCAATGTGGGTTTCCAATACAGCTACAGCTGCTATGATGCTACCGTTAGGATTGGGAATTATTACTCAGATGGGAATAAGAGGAAGCGATTCTAAGTTTGGTAAATCAATTATGCTTGGTATCGCATGGTCAGCTTCAATTGGAGGAGTAGGGACAATAATAGGAACACCCCCGAATGGAATCTGCGTTTCAATTCTAAGCGGTTCCGGGTATCCCAAAATCAGTTTTATTGACTGGATAAAATTTGGCCTGCCCTATGTTGCCATATTTATTCCTGTTGCATGGTATATACTTACGAAAGTTTTCCCGGCGGAAATAAAAAATATTTCCGGTGGTAAAGAACAGCTTGTTATACAAAGGAATAATCTTGGGAAACTAAAGAGAGAAGAGAAACTGACGATAATTGTATTTTGTATTGCTGTATTTCTCTGGTCGGGCAATCCTTTCTGGAAATATTTTTTACCTGCTTCAATAAACAATTTGCTGTCCGGATTTGATGAGTATGTTATTGCATTGTTTGCGGCTGCTTTGTTGTTCATTATTCCGGTTGATTTAAGCAGGCACAAATTTGTACTTTACTGGGCAGATACAAAATATGTTGATTGGGGAACATTACTTTTATTCGGCGGAGGAATTGCTCTTTCCGATGCAATGTTTAAAACCGGGTTAGCACAATGGATAGCAGACGCATTCGTAAGTCTCATCGGTAATCCTTCTCCATTAGTTATTTTATTATTAATTGTTTTAATGGTCGATTTACTTTCGGAGGTAACTTCAAATACAGCAGTAGTAACAATGATGATTCCAATAATGATATCAATCGCAAAGGGAATAGGAGCGGACCCGGTAACGTTGGCAATCGGAACCGCATTAGGAGGATCACTTGGATTTATGCTTCCGGTTGCAACACCGCCCAATGCATTAGTTTACGGCACCGGTTACCTTACAATTAAAGATATGATTAAGGGCGGCTTCTTACTTGACATATCAGGCTGGTTAATTACAATTTTTATCTTATACGTTTTTGCGTATAAGATTTTTGGAATAATAATTCTTTAAAATAAAAAAGGCGGCTCAACTGAACCGCCTTTACACGACCCCTCATTAACCGGTTACTTCTGAAGTATCATCTTCTTTGAAATACTTACTGATGGTGTTGTTAATTTATAAATATACACACCACTTGTAAGTTCACTTGCATTAAGTGAAACATTATAGTTGCCTGCTTCGAATTCACCGTTAACGAGAACTTTAACCAACTGACCGAGAACATCATAAACTGCAAGGTGAACCATTTCTCTCTTAGCAACCGCAAATTCAATTGTGGTGCTTGGGTTAAATGGATTTGGATAGTTCTGAGCCAACTTAAATTCAGTTGGAATTTCATTGCTATTATTCTTTACATCGGTAACGCTATTAATACTTCTGTAGATGTTACCGTCATTTGTACCGGCAATAATTTTATTTGTAATCTTATCAGCAATGATTGTGCTTACTCCCTTACCACCCATACCTAAAGCTTCCCAGGTGATACCGTCATTTTCAGAGGAGAAGACTCCATTAGCCAAAGAGCTTACGTATACCTTATCATTTGAATCGAAGGTGATTGAATAAATATATTCAGCTGGTAAACCGTTTTCTAATTTAGTCCAGGTTCCTTCATTCTGTGATTGATATAGACCGGAACCATAAGTTCCTGCAAATATCTGGCCTTTAGAGTTCTTTGCTAATGTCCAGATATAATCATTACCTACTGACATATTTGTCCAGATACCTTCGGAAGCTGAGTATTTTGAAACACCTGCTCCATAAGTAGCTGCAAGTACTCCATCATTATCATTAACAATTAAGGATTGAATAGCAGTATTTAATAATCCTGCATTTATTGCATTCCAGGTTTTCCCGTTATCAGAGGATTGAAAAACGCCTTCACCCCAGATGCCAGCAAATAAATTACCGGATGCATCGCTAACGATAGAGCGAACATCTTTCATTGTTAAGCCTGATGCAATCCATGTCTTGCCATTATCTGCAGATGAGTAAGCACCGGATTCTGTACCTGCAAAAAGTTTTCCGTTATTATCTTTTAGTAATGACCAGACTGCACCGATCTTATTATCAGTGTTTAGAGCTTCCCAGTTTTCACCGTTATCTTGTGTCAGGTAGATATTTCCATTTGATGTACCGGTGATAAAATTTCCGGAATTATCATTTGTGAAAGATAATACTGTAGAAGCTGCAACGTTTCCAACACTTTCCCAGCTCATTACATCAGAAGAACTGCCACTACCGGATTCACTCTTGTTACTGCCGTCATTCTTTACAGTAACGATAGCTTTACCATAATCGTCTTCAGTTGTAATACCGTTATTCGGTGTTGAATCAGGATCATAAATAGCTGCTGCTGAAATTTCTGCAATGTTTATAATATTTGTCTCAGCAGGAATATTTCCCAAGAAGAGGGTATTATTAAACTGGCCAGATCCTGTCATTGATTTTGCAATTACCTGTCCGTTTACAACACCGGCAGGATAATATAAATCTGCGAACGGAGCAAGTATAGAACCTCTTACATCAATACCATGAATTGTAAGTGAGCTTGCTTCATAGAAGTTATAAATTACATTGCTCTTGTCTGTACCTTTTACAACAAGTCCGCCCATCCAGGCAACTGTTGTACCGTCAACATTTATTACTACAACACTTCCGTTTGGAACATCAATTTCAAAATTGTTTGCAACAGAAAGCTCAGCACCTGAAACGTGGAATACATTTAGGAACGGACTTGTACCTGTAAGGAACAGTCCACCCCATTCAAATACTGTTGTTCCGTTAACAACATAGTTTGAAAGTGTAGTTGACAGTGTAGTCAGATAAGCTGAAGCAGCAGGGAAGTCAATAGGTGTATCAAATCTTAATTCACCTTCTTCAATGCTTACTGCATAAATCGGTAAGTTTGTAGATGCGGCACTTGGAACAACAACATTTCCATTATATACTCTTCCCGATGTATATTGTAAATAACCACCAACGATTAAAACATCCTGCGGAGGATCTGTTGGTGTAAGTTTATCTCCTACAGAGTAACCGCCTAATGTAGCGTTTCCGCCAACTGCAACTTTTCCTTCAGTATCTGAGGAAGGTTGAGTCAGATCTTCAAGTATAAATAAGTTAAATCCGGTTGCGGGACCCAGGTCGAATGTACCGTTGTTAATCTGATCAACTTTTACTTTTACTGTTATTGTTAAAGTAGCTGTTGCACCGCTGGCAAGGTCACCAATCGTCCAGATTCCGGTGTTATTATCATAGCCACCAAGTGAGGTGCTTGAACTTTGATATTCAACACCAACAGGCAATACATCTTTTACTGCAACACCGGTAGCATCACTGCTGCCGTTGTTTTTAACCGTAATTGTGTAAGTAACAAAATCACCATTCTTAGCGTCAACTTTATCTGCTGTTTTAGTTAACTCGAGATCAGCAGTTTCGCAAGAAGGAGGAGGACAAACCCACGGATACCAGTAATAATCAAATCCGGTTCCATTGTGAATTGGGTTGCCGTCGCAATCAAGTACGTTTACACCAACATGAACTTCAACAAATTGATCGTCACATTTAATTCCCGGCCAATCCGCTTCAACTGTAAAGTCTGTACTTCCGTTAATTTCAATAGTCTGGTAATGTGTTGTTAAATCATAACCATTATCTGTAGGGGCAACTATTCTCCATGCTAATTGCAAAAATGCTTTGCTTGGATTTGGAGTTAAGTCCACATGACCGGTTACAACTACTTTACCTGCTTCTATTTTGCAGATTGCTTTTGAATTGTTCTGTGCTCCTTCAACTGTAAAGTAAGCGCTCCAGTCTTCGACACAGGTTTCTCCGCAATTAACTGTTACGGTAGCGCTACTTTGATCTGTAACATAAGCCGAATTATCTTGAGGATGGCCTTCGGCAGTTGCAGTATTCTTTAACTCACCACAATTATCTTCAGTTGCAGTATAAGTCTTTGTAAATGTTTTAACAGCACCCGGATTCAAAGTAAAGTGTTCAATGATATATGGTGCAACAGGATTTAATAGAGGGTCTTTTACATCAACTCCACCGGCTAAAACTATATCACCGCAATTTTCAACTACGAATGTATAAGTTATCTGATCACCAGGTTTAACAACAGCAGGGGATGCCGTCTTAACTAAACTGATACAAGTTTTATAGTAACCGAAGTCAATTGTAAGATTATCAGCATTTGTAATTGTGACGTAAACGATTTCATTTAATAAAGCATCACTATCTTTGTCATCAGTACCAATATCTTTTTTAGTAACATACCATTTTACTCTTGATGTGCTTTCAAGAACGCCGCCGGTTGCATAGTTTGATTCAGCTACTCTTACTCCGTAAGTTCCGGCACACAGATCTGTGAAATAATACAATCCATTTGCGTTTGTAATTGTAGAAGCAATAACATTTCCATTTTGTAAGAGTTCAACTTTAACACCAGGGATTGCTGCTTCGCCTTCATCTTGTACACCATCAACATCCGAATCGTGCCATACATAATCACCGATTTTATAATTGCAAACAACCGGAACGTAAATTCCAGCGTCCCAGGTTAGGTCGGTTTCACCTGCGGTTAAAGCAGTACAAATTGTTTTGCCTGCAGCATCAATATCAGAATCAACCGCATCATCAGTGCCTGCGTTTTGTGTAGTAATTGTGTAACCTGTCGGGATTGTGAA